>USEX01000048.1 GCA_900553755.1 uncultured Clostridium sp. | reverse complement strand
ATTTTCCATACTTATAGTTATGTTAAATAATGAAGAATGATAAAAAAGGGGCTGTAAAAAAATAAACAGCTTCTAAAAATAAAAAAGAGGTTCAAACTCAGATTAAAATCTGGGAATGAACCTTTTTTTGTAGTATAATTTAAGTATGGAAAATTTAATGAATTCTAACTTAAAAAATACTCACCCAACCGATGAGTATTATACACCAATTCAATTAAAATTACCACTAGATTTAGAAACTTTAATAAGTTTTGATGATCCAATTTATACTTTTGATAAGATATTGAAGGAGTGTAATATAGAACAATATCTAAAATCTGATAAAAGTGATCCTAGAGGACGTATCGGATTTAATTCTATCACTATGTTAAAGGTAGTTTTATTTGGATATATGACTAATGGAAATATATCAACTAGAAAATTAGAAAGATTATGTATAAATGATATTCGTTTTAGGTGGTTGCTTAGAAACGAATTATCATTTCCATCTCATATGACTATTGATAATTTTATGAATAATTATTTAAAAGATAATATTGAGAATATATTTAAAGAGATTAATAAGGTTATTTTTGAAAAAGATAAAGTAGATTTAACTCATATTTATATTGATGGTACTAAGATGGAAGCTAATGCTAATAAGTATTCTTGGGTTTGGAAGAATGCTTGCTTAACTAGTAGATTAAGGATATATAATAAAATAACTGCACTACTTGATAAAATCAATAGTGAAATTTTATGCTATGAATGCTTTAGGTATGAATTTCGTGAAGAATACACAGTTGAATATATGGAGAGTATTTTTAATGATTTTAAAGAGAGATTTAAAATAGATACTACCACTTTCACTAGTGGGAAAGGGCATAAAAAAACAAATTATCAAAGATATTATCAATTGTTAGATGAATATACTAATAAGCTTAAAGAATACGCTTATAAAATCGAGACGTGTGGAGAAAAAAGGAATAGTTATTCAAAAACGGATAAAGATGCTACTTTTATGAGAATAAAAAGAGATTATATGGGAAATGATCAATTACTTCCAGCTTATAATCTACAATTTGGAATTTGTGATGAATATATTGCAGTTGCTGATATTAATCAATACGCTTCTGATATGGATTGTTTTATTCCCTTGATGATGAAATATTACAATCAATATGGTTGCTTCCCTAAATTTCCTGTTGCTGATGCTGGATATGGTTCTATGAATAATTACATATTTTGTAAAGAACATGGTATGGAATTATTTATGAAATTTGGTTCTTATAAAAAAGAAACTACTGATTTAAATTATCATAATGATATTTTTAGACCAATTAATTTCAAGAAAGATATTGATGGAAATCTTATTTGTCCTAATAATAAAAAATTTATCTTTTTAAAAAGAGTTCCTGTTAAACGTAATAAATATGGACGTGAGGAAGAAAAATATGTATGTGAAGATTGCTCAAATTGTCCATTTAAAAATCAATGCCATAAAAGTAAGGAAAATAGAGTGATTACTGTTAATGAGGAATTAACATCATATCATAAAGAAGTAATTGATAATCTAGAATGCATTCATGGTGCTCTTCTTAGGATGAATAGATCTATTCAATCAGAGGGAACCTTTGGAATTATTAAAGAAGATAGAAAGTATAAAAGAATAGTAAGAAAAGGACTAAAAGCTATAAATCTTGAAATTTTTATGATTTCATGCGGCTATAATTTAATGAAATACCATAATAAAAAATATAGAACAGATCTCTGTTGCTAATAATTTAATAATTTTTTTGAAAACTATGCAGTTTTCCTTTTCATTATGCCCTAAAAAGGCTATTTTTTTATTTTTTGGTGAATTAAATAAAAAAAGGAGCTGTTGCTCCTAAACTTCAATCAATGAAATTTATTTTTTTACAGCCCCTATTTTTTTATTTATTTTCTTCCATTGAACGCATAACTGCACGAACCTGTTTCTCAGATGGAGTACGTCCCATTTGACTAAACATCGCACGAATCATTTTCTCATTAATTGAAGT
>USEX01000047.1 GCA_900553755.1 uncultured Clostridium sp. | reverse complement strand
GCTCTTCCGATCTAGATTTTGGTTAGGAGTATTTGAAGATTTAAAAGCAAGAAATCTTCAAAATATAATGTTTCTTGTAACACCGCAAAATAGAAATATTGAAAGATGTGCAAAAATTATATATAATAACATCGAAATAATAAGATCACCAGAAGATATAATGTCAGCCATAGATAGATATTTTGCAATAAAAACATCAAGAACATTAGAAATACAGTTAGAAAATCTAATATTAGCAGACGACATAGAAAAATGTGAAGAAAATATCGAAATATTTAAACAGCAATATTTGCACAACCAATTAGTATTGGAAGTGTTTAAAAGGCAAGAAGAAGATATAAAAAAATTGTATAGATACAATTACGATATACGAAAATTATTATATCAATATTATGCAATAAGAGAAATTAAGAGACATATAAACAGATTAAACGAAAGACAACCATTACAAGAAAATATAGATAATGTAATAGAACATTTTATAGAATATATAAGTTCATTTGAAAGAGGCTTAACATATTCGAAAAAAGGCTGGGTAAGGCTTATGAATATACTTTATGAGATATATCCAAAGAAAATGGAGGAATATTTATAATGAAAAGAAATAATAAAAAATTAGATTCCAAAGATCCAAGATATATGACAGAAGAACAAGAGCAAATAGTAAATTTAATACTTAGTAATAATGAATTAAAAAGTGGAAAAGATGTATCAAATATATTTAATGAACTTAGAGGAAAAGTAATACAGAGATTATTAGATGCAGAAATGGAAGAATTCTTAGGATATGATAAAAGTAAGCATGGAGAAAAAGAAAATAAAAACAGAAGAAACGGATATACATCAAAAGCCAAAAAAGTAAAAACAGATACAGGAGAAATAACAATATGTCCCCCAAGAGATCGAGAAGGAAAATTTGAACCACAAATAGTAAAAAAGAAACAAAGAGTATTAGAAGGATTTGATTAGATAGCAATAGCAATGTATTCCAAAGGAATGAGCTTAAAAGATATAAGCGAAATGATACAACATATATACAAGGTAGAACTTAGCATAGAGACAATAAGTAAATTAACATCATCAGTAAGCGAAGAAGTACAGAAATGGCAAGAAAGACCATTAGAGAAATTTTATCCATTTATATACGTAGATTGTTTATATGCACCAGTAAAAAGAGATTTAATAAGTGAAAAAGTAGCAATATATGTAATGCTTAGGATAAACAAAGATGGAAAAAAAGATGTATTAGGAATATGGATAAATGAAAATGAATCCGCAACATTTTGGACAGAAGTATTTGAAGAAATAAAAGCAAGAGGAGTCGAAGAAATATTATTTATATCATTAGATGGACTAAGTGGACTTTCAGAAGCGATAGAACAAATATATCCAAAAGCAAAAACGCAAAGATGTATTGTTCATATAGTGAGAAACATATATGGAATATTAGACAAGAAGAAATCAAAAGAAATAATAGGAGATTTAAAGAAAATATATACAGCAAGTAATGGGAATAATGCAAAATTAGAATATGAAAACTTTATCGAAAAATATAAGTCAAACGAGAAATTAATAAAAAAATTAAATAGTGTTATAGAACACATATTTAATATATTTGAATATCCCATAGAAATAAGAAAAATAATATATACAACAAATCCAATAGAAAGCTTAAATAGTAGTTTAAGAAAAGTAACCAGAGGAAAAGGCTCATTTATAAGTAAAGAAGCACTATTAAAAGTATTGTACTTAAGGATAAAAGACTTGGAAAAAAGCTGGTCAAAAGGGACTCGAAATTGGCAGAATGTAAAACACCAATTAATTGAATTATACGGTGAAAGGGTATTAAAATATTATTTTAATACATAAAAAATATATACAATAATACAAATTTGTTATATTATTGTATATATCTAAAATTAATTATAAAAATATGATTTTACACAGTTAAAATTAAACGCTCGCTCAGGTCTACAAGAATAAAGTAAGCCTGAACCCAACGCCAACGTCGGCACCGTCGGAACTGTAACCACGGTCACCTGCTGTAGAACCAGCGAAGTAGCTGCCGTAACCGCCTCCACGAGCCGTGTACGGATAGTTCGTGTTAGAACAAGACTCTGTAGTCCACTCCCATACATTTCCTCCCATATCGTATATGTTATTTACGGCTGTGGTTTGTCCTGTTGGA
>USEX01000046.1 GCA_900553755.1 uncultured Clostridium sp. | reverse complement strand
TTGCTTTTGTTGTACTTATTTTCTATATACTTTATAGATATAAATACACCACATTCATTCTACCATTACGATTTTTTATTTTCAACTGTTTTTTCAATTTATTTTTTGTTTATGCTAAACTAAAAAAGAACCAAATAATAATTGAAAAATGATCCACCCAAATAATATAATCTCTCTTAAAGAAATTTAAGAGAAAGGAAATGATGGAGGTTGATTAGTTTGGATATAAAACAACAAATAATAATAAGATATTTAAATGGAGATGGTCAAAGAAAGATTGCTAAAGAGTTGCATGTTTCTAGAAATACGATAAGAAAATATGTAAATGAATATAATATAAAAAAAAAGAATTACTTGACAATAATATTTTAGCAAATACTAATGAAATAATTGATGATATTGTTGCTGAACCTACTTATGACTCTTCTAATAGAACTAGAAGAAAAATATCAGATGAATGTATTGATTTAATAAAAAAGTGTTTAGTTGAAAATAAACAAAAGAGAGCTAGTGGTAAATCTAAGCAACAAATGAAAGCTACTGATATTTATGAATTTTTAATTAAAAAAGGGTTCGATATTAGTTATCCTAGTGTTTCTAATATAGTTCGTTCATTAAAAGATACTTTGAACGAGGCATTTATAAAACAAGATTATTCTTTAGGTAACATTTGTGAGTTTGACTGGGGCGAAGTTAAATTAAATATAGATAACAAAGGATTTAGAAAATATCAATTAGCCGTATTTACAACAGCTTATGGAAATTACAGATTTGCTGTTTTGTTTGAAACACAAGATACAATAGCTTTTCAACAATCTCATGCTTTGTTTTTTGAACATGTTGGTGGAATATACAACACAATGGTTTATGATAATATGAAAATTGCTGAACACGTTAGAACTTTTGGACTATTTGATTGGAATATTAAATTAGAACATTACTTAAATACTCTTCATAAAAAAAGTGGTGCCTTAGAAAATAGCACTGCAATGCTAAATTTAGACACCCAAATAAAAAACATTTACAATAAATATTTTACACAAAATCCGAAAGAATTTCTAGACCTTTATGAAATAATTTTAGAAAAAGGAATAAGTACTGTGCAAAATGCTATCGAAGAGCTAGAAAAAATTTCTCCAATAGACATCTCTGCTGAAAAGGTAAAATTAATATGCAATAAAAAAATAATTGAAGAAAATATAGATACAATAAATGACGAGATAGCTATTGCATCTAATAAACTTTTAATACAATATAAATCATTAGTTCCAAACTCTAATGTACAGTTCATCAGACAGGAGGTGATGATTTAGATGTTAGATTATCAAAAAGAAATAAATAATTATTGTAAAATACTAAAAACTCCAGCAATTAGAAAAAATTACAAAGAACAAATTTCAGACAATATTTCTTTTGAAGAATATTTATACAATTTGCTTAAACTAGAATATGAATCTAGAGAAGAAAATGCCAAGCAAAATAAATTAAGGTTAGCAAATTTTCCATATAAAAAATACATAGAAGATTTAGATATGGATGCATTACCAGAAGATGGAAGAAAAAAGCTTAAAAATTTTTTAACATTAGAATTTATTAAGACACGGTCAAAATATAATTTTAGCTGGGAACCCAGGAACTGGTAAAACACACATAGCTATTGGCTTAGGAATCAAAGCATGTTTAGCAGGATATAGAGTTTTGTTTACATCAATTCCACATTTAATAAACCAATTAAAAGAATGTAGAAGCGAAAAAACGTTAACAATCTTTAATAGCAAATTTGAAAAATACGATTTAATAATTGCAATGGAAATTCATATAGACTTAAAGAAACTCAAGATATATTGGAAGAAAATGGATAATTTTTTTATCTGAAGTGGATCACTTTTCAATTATAATATGGTTCAATTTTCACTTGACAAATACACTTATCATATCCCTCTTGAAGTTCTATTTTTATTTTGCTACTTACAAAAACTGTTGGTTTTGCTATACTTGACATTACTGGTTGTTTTTCTTTATCTAACTTGTTTAAATCAATCATTCCATATGTTGATCTATTTTCATTATCTATCCACCTTCGAAATGTTGTTGTTGGAATATCTTTTTCTCTCGAAAACTCGCTTTTACTCATCCCACTCTCGTGATATTCCGCTAAATATTCTTCTTTCTCTTTGTCACTGTAAACTCTCGCCATAAAAAAATTCCTCCTCATATTTTATAGATCTTATCCTACTATAAAATATGGGGAAGAACAATACGCCGTTTTATTGAGCGCTTACCTTTCT
The DNA here is from genome assembly GCA_900553755.1 of uncultured Clostridium sp. Lineage (GTDB taxonomy): Bacteria > Bacillota > Clostridia > TANB77 > CAG-508 > UMGS1901. The sequence continues at coordinate 547 of USEX01000046.1, read as the reverse complement.
GTTTTCTCCTCTGTCATAGAAGTTTTGAGTTCTTCTTTAGAACTCTTCGCCTCTATATCTCATGGTATCAAATATAAAGTAGGGCGAGAACCACCGAAGCTAACGGCGTCGGCAGGACCGTAGCCGCTGCCACGACCAGAAGCTGGACCGTCAGAGCCATCGTTGTAATAGCCGCCTCCTCTGAAAGCTCTGCTGATGGTGTCGACCGCTTCTTGGGTATATTCAGCACAATTTCCAGCAAAGTCATATATATTATTTGCCTTCCAACTTTCACTAAAGCCGGTATTTTGCTTGCTTCCATGTCCTGTTGCAGTATTATTACTGTAATTTCCCCAAGTACTTGAATTTTTTATGTCAAAATTAGAAGTAGCTAACCATTTACATGTTGCATCCCACTGCAATCCCCATATCATTCTTGTTTTTACTTTTGTTCCACTAGCTAATGTTGTACAATTTTTATATAATGTATACCAATTTACATCTGTCTGAGTAGCTCCTGTCTTCTCTCCATTTGCTGTTAACTCATATCTTCCTATATAAAATCCTT
>USEX01000045.1 GCA_900553755.1 uncultured Clostridium sp. | reverse complement strand
AAAAAATATAAGGAAAAAATCAACTTGGATTGAATGCTAAATTGCAAAAGATTGTGTAAAGCCTGTTTACAATGTAAGGACGTGAAAAAATGAAAAAATATTATGATAATTTAAATACAGAAATAAAAGATTATTTTAAAATTTTAGAACCAAATTTTCCAGAATGGTTAAATGAATATATAGATACAAAAGAATTATTATCACAGCAATATATAAGTGTTACTTGTGGCACTATTTATTCAGACTTATTTGAAAGTGATTTTTTCTTTTCAAGTTTAGATCATTCTGTTGCAGTTGCTTTAATTGTTTGGCATTTTACACATGATAAAAAGCAAACTTTGTCTGGATTATTTCACGATATAGCAACACCTGCATTTAAGCATTGTGTGGATTTTCTTAATGGAGATTATATGACTCAAGAATCAACAGAAGATTTAACAACAGAAATTATAAAAAAATCTAAAGAAATAATGAAATTATTAAAAAGGGATAATATTGAAATATCAGAAATTGATAATTACCATTTATATTCTATTGCTGATAATGACACACCTAAATTATCTGCTGATAGATTGGAATATTCATTATCAAATGCTCTGTTTACATATAGGCTATTGGATCTAGCAAGTATTAAAGAAATATATGATGATATTGAGATACAAACTAATGAAGAAAAAGAAATAGAATTAGGATTTAAAACTAAAAAAAATGCTAGAAACTTTGTTAAGGTTACAAGTAGATTATCTGTTATATATCGTGAGGATAGAACTAGATATTCTATGCAATTAATTGCTGATATTCTAAAAAGATTAAGCGATGAAAACAAAATATCTAGAAAAGATTTATATGAATTAAAGGAAAGTGAAGTAATAAATATTATAGAATCTTCTAAATATAATGACATATTCAATATCTGGAAAAATGCTAAGACAGTAAAAATATCAAAAGAAAAACCAAAAAACATCTATTATGTGCATCATGGGGCAAAGATTAGATATATTGATCCATTATTTAATGGTAAAAGAATTTCAAAATGTTGCAAACTTGCTAACAAAATGATAAAAAACAATTTATCTTACAATATGGATAATTATGTATATTTAAATTTTAATTTTTAATAATATGAGGATGAAATTATTTTGATATTTTTTTCTCTTTTTTTATAGTATTTATATAAAATAAAAACTCACGAACTTTTAAGTCCGTAAGTTGATTTCAAATGGAGCGGGTAGCGAGAATCGAACTCGTGCGACCAGGTCGGAAGCATGGCATTCTACCACTAAATTATACCCGCAAATCTAATTTAAAGTATACCATTAAAAAAATAAAATTACAATATATTACTTGTAAAATGAAAGCTAAATATGATATCATATAAAATAATTTTATTTTAATAAACAGAATTATTTAGCAAAAAATAGATAAAATAAAATTAATATCTTTGTAAATATAAGAGGAAGAAAAATGGAAGAAGAAAAATGGTTTGCGGAATCTGAAGAGGAAATAATAAAAAAATTAAACTCTAACAAAATAACTGGAATAACAGAAGAGGAGGTGAAGAATAGACAAGAGAAATATGGATTAAATGAATTGCAGGAAAAAGCTAAAACGCCAATGATTATAAAATTTCTAGAGCAATTTAAAAATTTTATGATTATTATTTTAATTATTGCTGCAATTGTTTCTGGTGTTGTTGGATATTTACAAGGAGAAGGCTTTACAGATTCCATTATTATTTTTATAGTTGTAATTGTTAATGCGATTATTGGAGTAGCACAGGAAGATAAGGCAGAAAAATCCTTAGAAGCATTAAAAAAATTAAGTTCATATTCGGCAAAGGTTGTAAGAAATGGAAAAATATTAGTTGTGCCTTCAAAAGAACTAATTCCAGGTGATATAGTAATTTTAGAAACAGGTGATTACGTACCAGCGGATATAAGGTTGATAGAAGCTGTGAATTTAAAAGCACAAGAATCTTCCTTAACAGGTGAATCTGTGCCAGTTGAGAAATATACAAATATAATTAAGCAAGAAAATGTTGGGATAGGCGACAGAGCCAATATGCTATTTTCATCAAGTATGGTTACTTATGGTAGAGGAAAAGGTATTGTTGTTGAGACTGGGATGAACACAGAAGTAGGCAAGATTGCAGGAATATTAAATAATACGGAAAAATCAGAAACACCATTACAGCAAAGATTAAATAAATTGGGAAAAACACTTGGAATAGCTTCATTAATAATTTGTGCAATTATATTCTTGATAGGAATGCTACAAGGAAAAGAAGCGATTAATATGTTTATGACTGCTGTAAGCTTAGCGGTAGCAGTAATTCCTGAAGGCTTGGCAGCAGTATCAACAATAGTGCTTGCAATAGGTGTGCAAAGGATGGTAAAAAAACACGCTATAGTAAAAAAATTGCCAGCAGTTGAAACTCTAGGAAGTACATCTGTGATATGTTCAGATAAAACGGGAACGTTAACGAAAAATCAAATGACAGTGCAAAAATTGTTTTATAATAACAAGATTGTAAGCATAAAAGAAATAGATACCAATATTGAAAATGAAGAATTAGAAAAATTAGTTAATATTTCAATGTTATGTAATGATACAAAAATTGGAGAAAATAGAAAATTAACTGGTGATCCTACAGAAACGGCTTTAGTAGATATGGGATTCAAACTGGACTTTACTCCAGCAGTATTTGAACAAATGCCAAGAGCTTATGAAATTCCATTTGATTCAGATAGAAAATTGATGACAACAGTTCATAAAATATCGGATAATAAATTTGTAGTGTATACAAAAGGCGGAGTAGATGAATTACTAGAAAAATGTAGTGCATATCAAATCAATGGAAAAATAGAAAAAGATTTAGAGAATGCAAAAAAAATAATTGACGATGCAAATGATGAATTGGCTGAAAAGGCGCTAAGAGTATTAGCAATGGCGTACAAAGAGATAGATTATATGCCAACAACCAATGAGAATTTAGAAGAAAATTTAATATACGTTGGAATGGTTGGAATGATAGATTATACGAATTTTGAGAGATGCAATGGGGAACCTT
>USEX01000044.1 GCA_900553755.1 uncultured Clostridium sp. | reverse complement strand
TTGCTTTTGTTGTACTTATTTTCTATATACTTTATAGATATAAATACACCACATTCATTCTACCATTACATTTTTTTATTTTCAACTGTTTTTTCAATTTATTTTTACTTTTTAAAAACTTCTTGAAGAGCCTCCGCCACCTGAGGAACCTCCACCAAAAGAGCCACCGCCGAAAGAACTTCCTCCTCCGTAGAATCCTCCACCATGTCCAGAAGAAATTCCTGCTAAAACCGCTATCTCATTGTTTCATATTCATTTTTAAATAGCTCTGCCATTTCTTTTAATGTCCCATTATTTCCTACTATTGTTTTATAATTTGCAGCATCGTAACTTGTACCATTACTTCCAACTATCAAATCTGGCTCTCGGTAACTAGATGTGTTACCTGGTTTAACTCTTTTAATTGTGGCTGTATCTCCAGTTCTACCTATTGTTGCAGTTTTTGTATAAAGCTTAGTTGTAACTCCTACACTTCCAAACATTGACTCTCCTGAATCTACGCTTTCACAATATTTGCTAATTTTTTCTACTGGCACCCAAACCCATTGGTTACCAACCAAATCATCCTTTAGAACTTTTCCATCTTCAGCTGTTTTATATTTATTTTCATCTGATGATTCATCAGATATTACTAATCATGTATTTTTTGTTCCTCCTACATAATAATATCCATTTAATAACAATAGCACAACTATTGTTACAACAAGAGTCACTAATGTTATTCCTGATTTTGATTTTATTTTCTGTTTTTTAAACATCTTTATCCTCCTTTGTTTCTTTTTGGTCTTTTTGATTTATTTGCAAAAAATCTGAATATTTGCATCTATTTTTTTGCATACTAAACTTATAATGGAAAACAAATTAAAAAACATTCTAATAGGCCTTTTTACAGGTTTAATAAGTGGACTTTTTACTTCTGGTGGAGGATTACTTTTAATTCCGCTTTTTGTTCATCTATATAAATTGCCAGAAAAAAAAGCTAGAGCCACAACCATATTCTGTATCTTACCAATGGTTGTAATTACAGCCTTATTTTATGGTTCTCGTAATTACATCGATTTTAAAGTTGGTCTTTTGTGTGCTATTGGAGGAATTATTGGCTCTTTTATTGGTTCCAAGCTATTAAATATTCTAAATCCTAAATATTTAAAAATTATTTTTTCTATTTTTTTATTATTATCTGGTATAAAAATTATATTTTTTTAAGAGAGGATTTATATGCTAAATGTATTAATTGGATTTATTTCAGGTATATGTACAGGTTTAGGTCTTGGTGGTGGTGCTACATTAATTTTACTTTTAGACCTCTTTTTAAATTTTGATCAACATATAGCTCAAGCAACAAATATCGTTTGTTTTATCCCTTCTGCAATTATTAGTATATTCATAAACATCAAAAATAAAAATATAATTTTTAATCTATCAATTCCAATAATAATTTTTGGTATACTTGGTTCAATTATAGGTGCTACCATTTCTAGTAAATTGGATGTACAGTACTTGAAAAAACTTTTTGGTGTTTTTCTTATTTTAATTGCATTAAATGAATTTTATTCCTTAATAAAAGAGTATATAAAAAACAGAAAAAGCCATAATAATATAAATTAAATTTAATGTTTAGGAGGTAATCTTATGAAATTTATGGGAGGCATGGTTTTCGGCGGTTTATTAGTAACAGGAGCTGTAATGATGTACAACAATAATTTTAATAAAATGTACACAAAGAAAGCTATGAAAAAAGGAAGACAATTTGTTAAGAAAATGGGGTTAATATAAATTTAAAAGAGAACATACCAACATCATTAGTATGTTCTCCTTTTTCAATTATTCAGTAATAAGCTAGATATTTTTAATATTAGCTTTAGCCTTCTTTATTTTCTTCATTTCTGTTACAAGGTTTACATGGTATTTCTGGTTTGCAATCTATATCTACACCTTTTAAGCACTCACCTTTTCTATGGCATTCTGTGCATATTTTAGCATGTTTTACATTGTTTACCCATATTTCAACTTCATATAGTCTGTTAGCACATAAAGGTCCAAATACGAATTCACCATGTTCATCTGTAAAAGTATGAGAAACTGGTTTTCTTTCATCTTTTCCCATTTTGCAATCTACTTCTATTAATTTTACAACAGCATCGCAAACTGGCTCTTTGTAGCAGTCTTTTACTATTCCATAAATAACATTTCTATTATCTTCTGGTAAAGTAATGTCTAGATCATATTGTTTTCCTCTTTCTATTACACCCTCCACATTTACTACTGGACATATATTCTTATCATACTCCATAATTTTTCATTCCTTTCTTTATTTTAGCAAAGTTGCTTTATATATATTATGGTCTTTTTCTTCTTTTTGTGAAAAACACTTGTGCTTTTAGCAAAATTGTGTTAAACTTATAAATAGTCGATTTTAATAAGAAAATTAGGAGGTGTATAGTTATGGCAAAGTGCGCAATTTGCGAAAAATCTGTATCACACGGAAATAAAATTAGTATAGCACGTTCTCATGTTAGTAGAAGAGCTTCTAGAACTTGGAAAGCTAACTTAAGAAACGTAAAAGCTGTTGTAGATGGAGAAGTTAAAAAAATACCAGTTTGTACAAAATGTTTACGTTCTGGAAAAGTTACAAGAGCTTAAGATAATATATAAAACACAGTATATCAGAATTTTAATTTTGATATACTGTTTTTCTTTTATTCATTTTCTTTCTTGCACAAAAAAGTGTTCTTAATCAAAATTTCTCCAAACTTTGTATATCTTTTAATATTTATAATTTCTTTGTCATAACATAAGTTTAGTAAAAAATCTAATACTTTTATTTTAGCAATTATATCATTTATATAATCATTTTTATTTTCCTTTGTAATATTTGTCTATATAAATAACTAATTCTCTAATAAAATTGATTACTTTAAATTTTTCTTCTTTCATTTATAGTTTTTTCAACCTCATATATTGTATTTTCATCATTGCATAATAATAAATATTTATATATTTTTTCAATTCGCATTTTTTTTGCAATTTCTTTCTTGGCTTTTTCATAAAATTTTTGATAATTATTCAAATTCTTGTTGTTATCAAGGATATTTATCTTATATCCTAACAAATATGAAATAATATATGAATCTCTACCATAGCAATTATAGAAGTTTCCTACTCTTACTAGTACAACAAATTCTTTATGTATTTCTTTTACATTTTTCACTATATTTATAATTCCCATAATCTATCCCTAATAATTTTCCCAGAAGTCCAAAGGACCTTCTGGGAAGTCTTCATAATCTATTTTG
>USEX01000043.1 GCA_900553755.1 uncultured Clostridium sp. | reverse complement strand
AAGAAAAGGATGATGTAGAAATACAAAAAAGCAATGTGTTATTATTAGGTCCAACTGGTTGTGGAAAAACAATGTTAGCTCAAACGCTAGCTAAAATATTAGATGTCCCTTTTGCCATTGCAGATGCAACAACGTTAACAGAGGCAGGATATGTTGGAGAAGATGTTGAAAATATCTTATTAAAGTTGATTCAGGCTGCCGACTATGATGTTGAAAGAGCGGAAAAAGGCATTATATATATAGATGAGATAGATAAGATATCTAGAAAATCTGAAAATCCATCTATAACTAGAGATGTAAGCGGTGAGGGAGTACAACAGGCTTTATTAAAAATAATAGAAGGGACTGTAGCATCTGTACCACCACAAGGAGGAAGAAAACATCCTCATCAAGAGTTTATACAAGTAGATACTCAAAACATATTATTTATTTGTGGTGGAGCTTTTGAAGGATTAGAAAAAATAATAAATGATAGAATAGGCAAGAAATCAATAGGATTTGGAGCACAAATAGAAAGCAATAAAGAAATTGACAAATATAAGATATTTGAACAATTATTACCACAAGACTTGTTGAAATTTGGACTGATTCCAGAATTTGTAGGAAGATTGCCAATAATTACAACCCTAAAAGAATTGGATAAGGAAGCTTTAATAAGAATTTTAACAGAGCCTAAAAATTCATTAGTAAAACAATATAAAAAATTGTTGCAATATGATAATGTGGAACTAGAATTCAGTAAAGAAGCACTAGAAGCTATAGTTAATAAAGCGATGGAAAGAAAAACAGGAGCAAGAGGATTAAGATCTATAGTGGAAGAGATTATGAGAGATATAATGTTTGAAATACCTTCGAATAATAAAATTGAAAAATGCATAATTACTAAAGAAACTGTAGAAAATAATGAACCTCCAAAATTAATAATTAATACGAATAGAGAAACACCTGTTAAACAAAAAAGAATAACAACGAACAAAAAGAAGATAGAAACAGCATAATTATATAATATCGGAGAAAATATGGAAGATAAAAAGAAATATATAAGAAATTTTAGCATTATAGCTCACATTGATCATGGTAAATCAACTTTAGCAGATAGACTAATAGAAATGACGGGCGTACTTTCAAAAAGAGAAATGGAAAGCCAAGTATTGGATAACATGGATATAGAAAGGGAAAGAGGAATAACTATTAAGTCTCAAGCTGTAAGAATGAAATACAAAGCAAAAGACGGAAAAGAGTATGAACTTAATTTAATAGATACTCCAGGACATGTAGATTTCAATTATGAAGTATCAAGAAGCTTGGCTGCGTGTGATGGAGCTGTCCTTGTTGTCGATGCGAGTCAAGGTGTTGAAGCTCAAACATTAGCAAATGTTTATTTAGCTTTAGATAATAATCTGGAAATAGTTCCGGTAATTAATAAGGTTGATTTACCAAATGCTAGACCAGAAGAGGTAAAAAAAGAGATTGAAGACATAATAGGAATACCAGCTATGGATGCACCATGCATATCAGCAAAAACAGGATTAAATGTTGAACAAGTGTTGGAAAAAATTGTATCTGATATACCAGCACCAACTGGAGATGAAAATGAACCATTACAAGCTTTAATATTTGATTCTATTTATGATAACTATCAAGGAGCTATTGCATATTGTAGAATAAAAAATGGTACTGTAAAAGTAGGAGACACCATTAAACTGATGGCGACAGGAAAGAAATTTGTAGTAACAGAAGTGGGGTATTTTGAACCCGGAACATATAACCCTGCCGAAAAATTAACTGCAGGAGAAGTTGGATATATCGCGGCTAGCATAAAAAGTTTGTCAGATATACGTGTGGGTGATACTATAACAAATAATGAGAAACCAGCATTAGAGCCACTTCCAGGCTATAAGAAAGTTAACCCGATGGTTTATTGTGGCCTATATCCAGTTGATGGCAGCGATTATGAGAATTTAAAAATAGCATTGGAAAAATTAAAATTAAATGATGCTGCTTTGGAATTTGAACAAGAAACTTCGGCAGCATTAGGTTTTGGATTTAGATGTGGATTTTTAGGATTACTACATTTGGAAATAATTGAAGAGAGATTAGATAGAGAATTCGATTTAAGTTTAATTACAACTTCTCCATCGGTTATTTATAAAGTGTATAAAACAGATGGAAGCATGCTGGAAATCTACAATCCATCGGATCTACCTAAGCCGGATGAAATATTAAAAATAGAGGAACCTTTTGTACAAGCAGAAATTTTAACACCAAAAGAATATGTAGGAAATATAATGGAAATATGTCAGAATCGTAGAGGAATATATATTGATATGAAATATCTAGATACAGATAGAGTAACATTAATATATGAGTTACCATTAAATGAAATAATATATGATTTCTTTGACAAATTAAAATCAAAAACAAAAGGATATGCTTCATTTGATTATGAACTAAAAGAATATAGACCATCAAATTTGGTAAAATTAGATATTCTTGTAAATGGAGAAAATGTCGATGCGTTATCATTTATAGTTCATAGAGATTCTAGTTATGAACGAGGGAAAAAAATGATAGAAAAATTAAAACAGGTTATACCTAGACAATTATTCACAATACCATTACAGGCGGCTATTGGTGGGAAAATTATAGCAAGAGAAACAATATCTGCAATGCGTAAGGACGTACTAGCTAAATGCTATGGTGGCGACGTGACGAGAAAGAAAAAGCTATTGGAGAAACAAAAACGTGGTAAGAAAAAAATGAGAGAAATAGGAAATGTAGAAATTCCACAAGAAGCATTTTTGTCTGTTTTAAAATTAGAAGACGAGAATTAGCAAGAATGGAGAGAATATGAACAAAAATAGTCATTATGTAAAAGAAAATAATTCAAATACAGAAAAGTTTGAGGATCAAATAGAAGGAAGAAATGCAGTTTTAGAACTATTAGAAAGTGAGAAAGATATAAACAAAATTTATATAACAAAAGGAGAAAAACATGGTTCTATAACTAAAATAATAGCTAAAGCAAAACAAAGGAAAATAGTAATTATAGAAGTGGAGAAAGAAAAAATAGCACAAATGGCACAAACTGATGCCCCACAAGGAGTAATAGCAATGGTTCCACCGTTTAATTACTGCGAAGTTGATGAAATATTAGAATATGCCAAAAATAAAAAAGAAAAGGCTTTTATATTAATACTAGATGGCATTGAAGATCCACATAATTTGGGATCTATTATAAGAACTGCAGAAACAGCGGGAGTTCATGGGATTATAATTCCAAAAAGAAGAGCAGCATCAGTAAATAGCACTGTTGCCAAGACCTCTGCTGGAGCAATTAATTTTATGAAAATTGCAAGAGTAAACAATATTAGTGAAACAATAGAATATCTAAAAGAAAAAGATGTATGGATATATGGAACTGATATGAACACAGATAAGAACTACTATGATGAGGATTTAAATGGAAATATAGCAATTGTTATAGGCAGCGAAGGATATGGAATGAGCAGGCTTGTGAAAGAAAAGTGTGACTTTTTAATAAAGATTCCAATGAAAGGAAAAATAACATCATTAAATGCTTCTGTTTCTGCTGGAATAGTGATGTATGAAGTTGTAAAACAAAGAAAATAAAAATAACAATATATGAAGATTTAAAATTATACAAAATTATCGACAAACATTAAAAAAATCTATTGACACCAATCTTCATATATGCTATTATAATTATGTACTTTAAAACAAGCGAAAATATTATATATAAATTAGTAAAAAATGAAGCGAAAAAATAGAAAAAAGCAGTAATTACTAGTTTATTATTTTGCACAAAAAACGGTGCA
>USEX01000042.1 GCA_900553755.1 uncultured Clostridium sp. | reverse complement strand
GTACAGATTCAATGACAATGCCAAAACTAAGCAATGTAAAAGATGCCATTCAGAAGTGCAAAACTGCAGGAATAAAAACTGTAATGATAACTGGAGACCACAAATCAACAGCGATAGCAATAGCAAGAGAATTAGGAATATTAGAAGACGGGCAAGAGGCAATTACAGGTTCAGAACTTGCCAATATGAGTGATGAAGAGCTAACAAGAAGAGTAGAAAATATTAGAGTATATGCTAGAGTTTCGCCAGAGCATAAAGTAAGAATTGTAAGAGCCTGGCAAGCACATGGTCAAATTGTTGCGATGACTGGTGATGGCGTAAACGATGCTCCAGCACTAAAAAATGCAGATATAGGATGTGCAATGGGAAAGTGCGGAACAGATGTTGCTAAAGAAGCGGCAGACATAATTCTAACTGACGATAATTTTGCAACAGTTGTATCGGCTGTAGAAGAAGGCAGGAGGATATATGATAATATAATAAAAGCAATACAGTTTTTATTGGCTAGCAATGTAGGAGAAGTGGTGATATTATTTTTAGCAATACTATTAACACCATATTTAGCAAATAGATTTGGAATTCCAATAGATTTAATAGAACCATTATTACCAATACACATTTTATGGATAAACCTAGTTACAGATTCACTTCCAGCACTTGCACTGGCTTTTGACCCATCTGATAAAGAAATAATGAAAAGGCAACCAGTAAAATCAAATACAGGAATATTTGCTAAGAGTATGACTTGGAGGATTGCATATCAGGGAATAATGATAGGTGTATTATCATTAATTTCGTTTATAATTGGATTAGCAACAAGAGATGTCCCAACAATAGAAGGATTAACAAATGAACAAGTAAAAGTAGAAATTGGACAAACAATGACATTCATAGTACTTGCGTTTTCGGAACTAATTCATGTACTTAACATTAGGAACAACAAAGAGTCAATATTTAAGACTGGAATAGGAGGCAACAAGCAGTTATTTGGAGCTATTGCAATTTCGAGCTTACTCATGATTGTTATTCTAGCAATTCCTGCACTAAGGAGTATATTTAGCATACCTGTATTACCAATAGGAAACATAATAGAAATTATAATTTTAATATTAGCTCCAGTAGCTATTGTGGAGATATTTAAATTATTAAAAATAAATGGCAAGACAAATTAATAATATACTTTAAAATATAAATAATTTGTTATATAATGTGTAAAAATATATCAAGAGGCAGAAAAATGTATGATTTAATAATAGTAAAAAAGATAAGAACGAGAAGAGTTATTTTTACAGGAATAATAGTAGTGGTTATAATAAGTATAGTAACTATATTAGGTATGAACAAAGCTCAAAAAGAATATAATGAAAAATATGTGGAAGAACTTGAAAAACAAAGGGAAGAAGCAATAGAAAATGAAAAAAATAATGAAGAGATAAGAAATACAAAAATAAAAAACGAACATATAGAAAAAACAAGTAAACCACTAACAGAAGAACAACAGCATAATATTTTGCATATATATAATGATACTGGAGAAAAAAGAGTGTTTTTAACATTTGATGATGGACCTACAAAGGCAGTAACTCCATTTATCTTAGATACATTAAAAAAAGAGGATGTAAAAGCAACATTCTTTTTACTTGGGGTTAATGCTCAATATAATGCAGAACTGATAAAAAGAGAATTCGATGAAGGACATTACATTGCAAACCATGGCTATTCGCATAAATATAAAGAGGTATATAGTTCTCCAGAAGCTACGTTTGATGAATATAATAAAACAGAACAAATAATAAGAGATGCGTTAGGCAATCAGAATTATAGGTCAAATTTATTTCGATTTCCAGGTGGCTCGAATGGCGGATATTATAATGAAATAAAACAAACTGCGAAAGCATATTTAAGAGAACAAGGAATTGTACATTTGGATTGGAATGCACTATCACAGGATTCTGCGGGGACATATACAAAAGAGCAATTGCTACAAAACGTGATAGATACAATAGGTGATAAACAAAGTGTAATTATACTAATGCATGATTCAGCAGATAAAATATTAACTTCAGAAATGCTGCCAGATTTGATACATTATTTAAAAGAAAAAGGCTATAGCTTCAAGAATATTTATGATATAATATAGAAGTAGGAGAAAATTTATGTATGATGTAATAATTATAGGCGGAGGCCCTGCAGGAGTTAGCACAGGCTTATATGTAAAAAGGGCACGGGTTTAATGTTTGTATAATAGCAAAGGGCGTTGGAGAATTAGATAAAGCAAGTAGAATAGAAAACTACTATGGATTTGAAAATGGAATAACAGGCAAAGAATTGCAGGAAAATGGAATTAAGCAAGCTAAAAATTTAGGAATAAAAGTAGTAGAAAAAGAAGTTGTAGGAATTCAATATGGAACAACGAATGAAGTAAATTTTGAAGTGAAGGTGGCAAACCAAGGAAGAGACGAAAAATATGAAGCTACAATTGTGGTTCTAGCAACTGGTTCAAATAGAAACAAGCCTAATATTTATGGAATAAAAGAATTTGAGGGAAGAGGAGTAAGCTATTGTGCTGTTTGTGATGCTCCTTTCTATAGAAACAAAAATGTTGCAGTATTGGGAAATGGTGATTATGCAATAGAAGAGGTAGAAAATTTGTTGCCCATTGCTAATAAAGTATTAATGCTAACAAATGGAGAGAATACAGCGGAAAATAGAAAAAAAATAAACATAAATAAAAAGAAGATAAAAGAAGTTCAAGGAGATTCAAAGGTGCGAGCAATAGAGTTTGAAGATGGAACTGTTGAAGAAATAGATGGGATTTTTATTGCTCAGGGGATAGCATCTAGCACAGATTTTGCAAGGAAGATTGGTGCTAGAATTGAAAATAATAATATTGTTGTAAATGAGAATATGGAAACAACTATAAATAATTTATATGCATGTGGCGATTGTACTGGAGGAATTTTACAAGTGTCCAAAGCAGTATATGACGGTACAAAAGCAGGTTTAGCGATAATAAAAAAATTAAGAAAAAATAAATAGGAGGAAAAAATATGGAAGTTATATTAACAAGTGAAAACTATGATATGGAAGTAAATGAGTCTCAAATTCCTGTATTAATTGATTTTTGGGCAACATGGTGTGGCCCTTGTAAAGCAATGATGCCAATAGTGGATGAAATTGCAGAAGAATATGAAGGCAAAATTAAAGTGTGCAAGGTTAATGTAGATGAAGCTAGAGATTTAGCAGCAAAATTTGATGTTATGAGCATACCAACATTTGTTGCAATAAAAAATGGAGAAATAGTTGGAACAATAATAGGTGTACATGAAAAAGAAGAAATATTAAAAATGTTTTAATTTTACTTGACAACATAAATAAAAATGTGCTAATATAATTATTGTTAGCACAATACATGCGGATGTGGCGGAATTGGCAGACGCGCTGGTCTTAGGAACCAGTGTCAACGACGTGGGGGTTCAAGTCCCTTCATCCGCACCAATGACGTTTCTGTTCGAACTTCTTATAGAACAGATGATATGAAAATCAATCAGAAATGGTTGATTTTTTTTAATGCAAAAAAAGTCATCCAATCTTTAAAGGAAAGGATGGTGCTTGAAATGAAGATAATTAAGGAAGAATTGCGATTTGAGGAAAGCTTAAAGAAAAGAATTGAATTTATATGTGAGTTTTCAAAGGTTACTCCTACTTTTATCAATGGTAGTATAAGAAAAATTGATAAAACTAATATCTCTTATATAGAGCCACATAGAGTAATTATAAAAAACATTACTTTTCTAGTTTTCAATTATTCTAATGAAGTTTATATCTCTAATTTAATAAATAAAATCCGTTTATCTGAATTAGAAGAATATTTAAGGTCAATTGAAAAAGTAAATTCTATTTGGAAAAAGTAAATTCTAGTTACCGA
>USEX01000041.1 GCA_900553755.1 uncultured Clostridium sp. | reverse complement strand
TTGATATTAGTTGATTTTCATTACATATAGAAAAAGTTTTTTCACTGATAAAACATCTGCAAGCAACGTCATTAATATAATCATAAATAACGGCGACAAAATACTCTTTACCTTTAGATTTTATTTTTTTAACATTCATTAAACAAAATTTCACTTAAAATCACTCCTTTAATTAATATATAACATATAATAAAATAAAAGTCAAGACATGTTTTGCATAATTTTTAATAAAAAATCACGAGAAACATTTTGGACATCAAAATCTAAAATATCAACAAAATCATTAGAATAACTAAAGTCAATATCATTATTAATATTAATATTAAGTTCAGAACGTTCAGCTTTTTTAAGTCCACGCGAAGAAATATAAACTTGATTTTTAGAATTTTTAACACAGTCTTTCGAAATATATTTAAGAATATAATTAGAAACTTTCTCAAGACTTTCAATTTTAGAAAAACTATTAAAACCTAAAACGTCAAGCTTAGAACAAGACAAGTAGCCGAACTGATTAACATATAAATCAGAAACGCCAGTCATAAGACCATGAAAATGAAAAGCTCCGTCTTTATGCTTTTCAGTAATAATCAAATACTTAAAATTATTAGAAGAATTACGAATATTTCTAAGACATTTACGAAGATTATCTTGAACTTCATCTAGTGAATATCTATCACATTTAACAGAATTGACAGTAATAGTACAGAAATACTGAAAATCATTACACAAAGCCAACTCACGAATATTACGACGAGTTCTACTTAAAGATATTCTATCTACTTCTTTTTTATCAGTTTTATTTTTAGAACACATATCTTCAAAACCTTTCTCGCGACAAGACTTAATAGAACAAACTCTAAAATATCGACCATTATAATTGTATAGATAACTTTTAGAATTATAAACTATATTTTTAGAAAATATAAAATTTTTATTCATAAACAACCCTCCAATGTCGTAAGTTGTTACTATGTCAAGTAATAACATTTTTTTGCAAAAATGTCAAGAGATTTTGCAATAAAAAAAAAATTTTTTCTAACGAAAAAATAAACGTCAAAATGCTATCTTTATATATCTCTTACGCATTTTGACGTTTTTTTTCTATTGCTTTAAATTGAAAGTTTTAATCGTCTCGAAAGTATCATACATATTAATTATTCGCCTTTCGCCTTTTGCGAAATTAGTTTGTAAAACTGGTGCGATAAAGTCTTGTTGCATACTATCCCATTTAGCATTGTATCCATCACATACAGTATTTAAAAGAAAAGCCTGTTTCGGCAAAATAGGAACAGCGAACATATTACAATTGATTTGATAGCGACAAAAACGCCTAAAAGATATAGGTATCTCAGACCAGTTTTGAGCGGTAGAAACAAATATAATACCTCTTTTTCTTAATTGAGCTAAAAAAGACAAAATGTCCTGATTAACAACCTTTTGTTTCATAAGAACGGTAAAAATCTCATCAAAAAAAATAAGATATTTTGAACGTTCAGTCTCAACAGAATTATCAATAACATATTTAATAATTTCTAAAATATTATCCATATATATAATATTTTCATTATTACAATAACTTTTAACATTAGTTATAATAATATAATTATTTAATTTCTGCATCTTATTACAAAACTTAACAGCACTGTAAGTTTTTCCACAACCTTGGACACCGTTATAAACATATAAACCAAACTTGTCATCTTGCTTTTCGAAGCTTTTTCGGAAAAAGCTTCCAAAATCAATATGTAAATGTATTCTAAGAAGATAAGAAAAAATAAGAACAATAATAACAAATAAAATAAATAAAATTAACATAATAAAACCCCTTACATTTTAAATTTTTGATAAACATTAACAAAGAATTTAACACCAAGAATAGCAATATAAATACTATATGAAATTATCCAAAAGTTAAACAATAAAGCAACTGCACCACGAGGAACTAAAAATAAATCAAGAATAAGGCCAACATAGGTCAAAGCTTGATTAAGAAATGCTGTGATGTGATTAAAAAAAACTGTAACTTCAGGAAAAAGACCCGTAACAATAGAAACAAAAGGAGTAAGAATAATATTCATTAATTTAATAATAAATTTTATAATACCCAAAAACAATGCTTTTATCAATTTTTAATCTCCTTTCTACAATATATCAGCTTTTACATTATTATCTACAACATCCTCTAAATTTCCGCCTTTGATTTTATTAATCATCCTTTGAATAGATTTAACTATATATAATGAAATAACAAAATACCACGCTAAGCTAGCAAAATTCTCAATAGTAGATAATTGATTAAAATTACCGAAAACAGTAGCCTTTGATATAATAATAGTCTTGTTAACAAAAGGCAAAGTAATAGTTAAACTACCACCATTAGTAGAAGTAAAATAAGTTTGTAAAGTATTAAAAATACTATTAAAACCATCTTGAGTTATGTCAACGGTTGTATCAGCATTAGTAATACCAGAAGTATCAACATCAGATACATCATTGTTATTAATATTATTATTAATCTTATCAGCAGAATTAGAAATCTCATTTTTTATTTCATCATTAGTCTTATTTATAGCATTAACGACATTATTATTAGAAGTATCAGTAATAATTCCAAAATCTTTGAATAATTGAATAAATTCTGGAACTAAAGAACGACAAAAAGCGACAGGTTGCGTAAGAGTTTCAGTTTTAGAATAAATAGGATTTGAAACATAAGGACCATCAGCAAGACCTAGAATATTGTAAAAAGTTCCAGTATATATAGCAACGTGAGAAAACGCAGTATTATCAACGACGTATTGATTAGCAACACCACGAGAAAGGTCGCCCGTATAACTAGTATACACAGCATAACTACCATCATAGCCTTTATATTGTTCTAAAATAACAAAGAACTTACCATTAGAGCCATAACCGTCCATTTGCTGATATAATGCATTAAGCATAGTACGATAAGAAGAATTGTTAATATTAGCATAACATTTAGTTATAAAACGACGTTGAACATTAGCTTGATATTCCAATAAAGTATAATATACATTATCGCGTTGTTCAGAGTATCCACCTTGTGTCGTACTAAATGAACCAGTAGGGTCAACAGGTTGCGGATTAGTCGCAAAAGAAAAAGTTGAAAACAAAGATATAAAAATGAACAATAAAAATAAAATCTTCTTATAACAAGTCATTGAATAATCCTCCTTTTCTTACAAAACTAGTAATAATATTAAATAATAAAATACCAAAAATACAAACAAAAAAAACACAAGATAAAATATTTACGAAGTCAGGTCTATCAAAAACTTCTCTAGATACAGGTAAAGAATCGTAATAAGTAGTATACGAACCGAAAGTTCGAGATTTTTTCTGAAATAGACCAGAAGAATAATTATAATATATACGATAATAATCAGTAGTTTCGTTAACAAAACTAGCTTTAGGATATAAATCTACATAATTATTAGTAACTTCTCCATACACATAATTAGATGGAATTTCTTCAGGAACATAAATTTTATCAGCCATATCATTTTCCCCCTTTTAAGAAAACAAAGTCACGAAAAATATCAGCAACAATCCTAATGAATATACAAGGTGTCAAAACATTAATAATATCAATTAAATAACTAAAAATTAACTCAGCCATTTGTAAACCCTCCTCAAAAAAAATATTTAAAAAATACAAAAAAACAGAAAATAAAAAAACAAAACAAATGTATTATCATATAAAATCCCTCCTAAAATTAAAAAACAGTACGGTGTAAACACCGTACAGATTGTGCTATACCCCACCCTTGGCTTTTTTGAATTTGTTAAGAACTCTTTTAACAAGATAGAAACCTAAGCCAAATAGAACAGATATAGCAATTATTGGAACTACATTTCCAACAATACCCCATAATTTATCAGCAGATAATGAAGTAGTTAAACTTGTTATAACAGCGTCCATACCTGTCGCCGTTGGAGAATCACCCATAACGGCTGCCTCCTTTCATTTTTATTTTATATCATATCAAAAACAAGAACATAAGCTTGTTTTTTAATATCATATCTAAAAGAAACAAAATCATCTACACATTTTGATATTAGTTGATTTTCATTACATATAGAAAAAGTTTTTTCACTGATAAAACA
>USEX01000040.1 GCA_900553755.1 uncultured Clostridium sp. | reverse complement strand
TAATTGAGACATTTTCTCAAATGATTTATTAAGACATTATCACAAATGAATTATATTTACTCGAAATATGAGCATAAATGGGTTGATAATATTAAACAGATGTGCTATAATGAATAAAGTTTTAAAAAGGTGGTAGAAATAAATGGAAAAACAAACGATTTTAATTGCAAATACTCATAAAGAGCAAGATAGATGGCTAAAAGATGATTTAATAAAAAAGAATATAGATATAGAAGTTTTAGATGTTGATACTAATAATAGTGAAGAAATGAGGGAAGCAATAGAAAAATATAATCCTTCTATTGTTTTAACAAACGAACTTAAACAAGACAAACCTGCTTCAGATATAATAAAAGCAATACAAGACGATGTAACAAAATTTCAGCCTGTCTTTATAATACACTCTGGATATCCTACTTATGATATTGAAAGAGTTTGTAGTCAAAAGGGAATACATGTATATTCTTACTTTATTTTAGACAAGGAAGTTGATTTAGCAAATGAAATTGGAAATATTGCTAAAGGGGAAGAAACAAAATTAACAAAACATTTATATTATAGTTTTAGCGAACAAAATATAAATGTAGCAGTAGATATAATGAATAAAAATGCAATGCAATATATATATGATCCATATTATAAAGAGGTTAATAATGAATTGGCACAATTATTTAGTGATTTAGATAAAATTCCTAAAAGATTTAGAGAAAAATTTAGAAGATATGCAGAATTACAACTAAAGAATCACATGTTAGAATGTTCTTACATGTATCAATTTTTAAATGGCAAAATGAATAAATAGTTAAATAACCTTATTGATCATTCTTGATTGATAAGGTTTTGTTATTTTTATTTGTCTGAAACGCTTATAAGAACAAGAATTCGTAGGTAAAAAACTATCGACATTTTTTTCATTTTTTGATATAATTTATTCTGAATTATTGTAAGGCGGAATGGAGTGAATTTAATGAGTTTGCAGCAAATTGATTTATACCTAGAAAATAAGCTAAAACAGAATGAAAATTACATAATTTTTACTTTCTATGAATTAAGAGTAAAGCTTAATTTATCTTCAGAAGAAACATTAAATTTTCTTCATTTAGTAAGTATAAAATTAGAAAATAATAACTATAAGATTTATAGAACAGGTCAAAAATATAGCTACGAAGGACAAAAATATGAAGTAGAACAGAATCAATTATTGATAGCAATAAAACAAAGGGGTGTAAAAAATGCAAGAAAATAAGTATTTTAGTCAATTCGTAGATAGATTAGATGTAAATCAAAAAGCTCTGGACACATTAAAAGAAAACGAAATAAATACTTTAGGAAAATTAAGCGGTTATAAGAAATCTCAATTAAAAGATATGGGATTATTACAAAACGAAATAAATAAAATTGAAGTCGAATTAGAATTATTAGGATTAACTCTAAAAGGCTCTTTATAATAAAATGGAGGGATTATAAATGGCAAAGAAAGAATCAAGTACAATGTTAGGATATGAAGACAAGCTATGGCTTGCAGCAGATAAATTAAGAGGAAGTATGGATTCTTCAGAATACAAACATGTTGCTTTAGGTTTGATATTCTTAAAATATGTTTCTGATGCGTTTGAAGTAAGACAACAACAAATAGCTCAAGATGAGTACGCAGATCCAGAAGATAAAGATGAATATCTTTCTGAAAATGTTTTCTGGATTCCTAAAGAAGCAAGATGGGAAGAAATAGTAAAATATACAAATAGTCCAGAAATAGGACAAATAATAGATAAAGCTATGGATTTAATTGAAAAAGAAAATCCTAGATTAAAAAATGTATTAAACAAAAACTATTCAAGACCAGAAATAGATAAAACAAGATTAGGCGAACTTGTTACTCTGTTTACTAATTTAGAAATTGGAACAGATAGAGCCAAAGAAGTAGATATGTTAGGAAGAGTATATGAATACTTCTTAAGTAAATTTGCTTCAGCAGAAGGAAAGAACGGAGGAGAATTCTATACACCTTCTTGTATAGTTAGAACTCTAGTTTCAATGATAGAACCATATAAAGGAATCGTTTATGATCCTTGCTGTGGATCTGGAGGAATGTTCGTTCAGTCTTATAAATTTGTAAAAGAACATCAAGGAAATTCAAGAGAGGTTTCTGTATATGGTCAAGAATTAAATCCTACAACATGGAAGCTAGCTAAAATGAACCTTGCTATTAGACAGATAGAAGGAAATTTAGGAGATAGAAATGCTGATACATTCCATAATGACCTACATAAATCATTAAAAGCTAATTTCATATTAGCAAATCCACCTTTTAATATTTCAGATTGGAGCGGAGATAAATTAAGAGATGATGTTAGATGGAAATATGGAATCCCTCCAGTAGGAAACGCAAATTATGCATGGCTTCAACACATGATACATCATTTAAACCCAGAAAACGGAGTCGCAGGAACAGTATTAGCTAACGGAGCATTAGCAAGCGATTCCAGCGGAGAAGGCGAAATAAGAAAGAATATGATAGAAGGTAGAGTAGTTGAATGTATAGTTGCTATGCCTAGTCAATTATTCTATGCTACTGGAATTCCTTGTTCTCTATGGATTATGAGAAGAAATAGAGATGAAAAGACAAGAAATAAAGTATTATTTATAGATGCTAGAAATTTAGGATCAATGATTGATAGAAAAGTCAGAGAACTTACTGAAGAAGATATTGAAAAAATTGCTACAACATATCATAACTGGAGAAACGATTCAAATTATGAAGATGAATTAGGATTCTGCAAATCAGCAAGTATTGAAGAAGTAAAAGAAAATGATTATGCTCTAACTCCAGGTAGATATGTTGGAACTCCAGAAGACGAAGGAGATGGAATTCCTTTTGAAGAAAAAATGCAAAAACTTACAGCTGAATTATCAGAACAATTAAAAGAAGAAGAAGCTCTTAATAAAGAGTTAAAGAAAGTGTTAGGAGCGATAGGATATGAAATATAAGTTGAAGGATCTTGTAACTATTAAATATGGTAAGAATCAAAAATTAGTGGAAGACAATATAAATGGAAAAATTCCGATTTTAGGAACAGGTGGAGTAATTGGATATGCAAAAGAATCATTATATAATAAGCCTTCTGTCTTAATTGGGAGAAAAGGAACAATAGACAAAATAAGATATGTTGATCAACCTTTTTGGACTATTGATACCCTATTTTATACTGAAATAAATACTGATATAGTAATTCCACAATATTTATATTATAGATTATTGGATATAGATTTTAAAAATCTTAATGAAGGCACTACTATTCCTAGTTTAAGAACTCAAACATTATACGAAATTGAATTAGAAATAGAAGATATAAAAACTCAAAATAAAATAGTTGATATTCTTTCAACTATTGATAAAAAAATTAAATATAATACGCATACAAATAATAATTTGCTAACAGCATAATTTATAAATAAACGCATATAAATAATAATTTGTATGAAATAGGAAAAGCACTTTATCAAGAGTATTTTGAAAATGAAGAATATACAAATAATTACGAAATAAAGCAATTAAGTGATGTAACAACTAATAACAGAAATAAAATAGATCAAACTAAAGAATATAAAGTTTTATCTGCTGTTAATACTGGTAATTTAGTATTATCAGATGATTACTTTGATAAACAAGTTTATAGTAAAGATATAGGAAAATACTTAAATGTTAATAAAGATGACTTTGCTTATAATCCTGCAAGAATAAATATAGGCTCAATAGGATTAAATACTTTTGATTTTAACTGTTGTGTAAGTCCAGTATATGTTACATTTTCGGTAGATAAAGATTATATAGATTTCTTTGATTTCTATTTCAAATCTAAAAGATTTAATGCTGAAGTAACATTAAGAGCTTCTGGATCAGTTAGACAAGCTTTAAATTATAACGATTTTGGAATGATAGAAATACCATATCCAACAAAAGAAATGATTGATAAATTCAACAGTTTATATAAAACAATAAAAGATAGAATCAATAAAAATAAGGCTAAAATAAGCAATTTAGAGCAAATTAGAGATACATTACTACCAAAACTTATGAATGGGGAAATAGACCTAGATAAAATTGAAATTTAGTCATACAAATTGTTATTTGTTATAGCGAAGTATA
>USEX01000039.1 GCA_900553755.1 uncultured Clostridium sp. | reverse complement strand
ATATTCTCCTGACACCCATTTATTTGGCTCACTTTCTTTCCTTTTGCTTGGGATCTTTTCGTATATTCCTAATCTTTGCATTGCATGATATAACCCTTGTATTGTTCTTTTACATTTTCCAACTTGAAAGGTTTCTTTTTTCACATTTACTCAGATTTCACTCTAACTCTATTTTTTAATCCTAATCAATATTAATATATTTCTTTTACTATAATGTTATTTTTTGAAATTTTGCCATATATAAATACTCTTTTACTCTTTTCCAATTTACTATAACAATAGTCCGCAAGTTCATTATATGCTTTTATTTTTATATAAAATAAATAGTAGCAATTTATACGTTATATTATGCTAGTATTTATTCACAATTTTCATATATTCTTCTTTGTTTCAAGTTTACTAATATGCAATTTGCTGATTCATTTTTACCTTAATTAGGAAGGAATAAATCTCTTTAATACTAATACCTTCATTGTATATATTCCGTAAAATATATAATCTAGAAATTGTATTAGAGTAGGGCGAGAACCATTGTTGCTATTGGTGTTGGTAGGATTGTTGTTGTTACGATTAGAAGCTGGATTGTTAGAGCCATTGTTGTTATAGTTGCCTCCTCTGTTAGCTCTGTTGTTGGTGTTGTTCGCTTTTTGATTTATCCCTAGTTTTATTCTTCATTTTCATAAAAGAACAATTTTTGTTCTAGTGAATATGTATTTGCTATTTTTATATACCCTAAATGTCCACACAAATATTTATTTGCCTCTTTACTAGAAACATTACCTTGTTTTATTTGTTTTGTAAGATATTTTACTTTTTTCTTTAATTTTTGTTTTCCTCTATCTCTTATTTTTAATCTATACTCATTTATTTTATATCCACAAAAGTTTACTCCCTGCTTGTTCTTAAATATTTGCGTTTTATTGTTTAATTCAAGTTCTAATTTATTTTTTAAGAACTTTTTTATCTTTTCTAACATTTGCTTGGCTTCTTCTTTTGTTTTAACAAGTACTATACCATATAGCAATAGGTAAACTTTTGATTTTATCTCCAGATTTTCCCCTGCTCTACACCGTACGTGAGAGTTTCCTGCTCATACGGCGTGCCATCATTTTAATAATTGTAATAATATTTATAATTTCCAAATGTTAAACTAATTCAAGTTGTAGTTTTTTCCTAAATTTGTTTAGTTTTTCTATTTGTGTTATATCTAAGTTGAATTTTGAGATAATTTTTGTAATTTCGTTTTTATCAGTACTATGTATTAATTTGTGTATTTCTGTATGAACTATTATTAGATTTTTATATTCATCAGTTCCACCAAGTTCTTTTGGTATTATATGATGACAATAAATTTCTTCTAGCTCTAATTCTTGCCCACAAATTCTACATTTACCTTTTTGTGCAGAATATAATGATAATAAATTATCGTTATATTCAATGCTTGCTTTAAGATTAGGATTTTCCATTAGTTGTTTTAATATATCTATATCAATATGATTGATTTGTTTATGAATAGCTTTTCTTCCTTCTACTGTATATTTATTTATATCATTCGATACTTGTAATGGAATTCTATGCCTAACATAGCCAAGTGGAGCAACCATTTGCCCAGATAAATATCGTACTTGCTTGCTCTTTCCGATAACGTTCATATACATAGCCTTTTTTATTAACTTTATTACTTTTCTGTTTACTCGTTTTCTTAACTTAACATACATAGTTCGACTGACTTCATAAGCGATTTTTCCTAAATCCCAACATACCATTGTTGCAATTTGGCAATAGTTATGTATTCCTATAATTGTTGAATTATATTTTTGAATATTCATTATTTCATCTAAATCATCTTTAGAGTTTTGAATATTCTCTATTGCTTTATTGCAATTTGCTTTGATTTTCATTTTTGCTTTATCACTAATACAGCTTTTTATTACATACTTTTTCCTCTTAGGTTTTACCTTAATTTTAAAACCTAAAAATTCAGAATAATGTTTTCTAAGATTTACTATTTTTGATTTTTCTGTGCTTATTTCAAGCCCAAGTCGGTCTTTTAACCAATCTTTAGTTGCTATAAATAGTTTTTCTGCATCTGATTTCTTTTTACAAATTATTTTAAAGTCATCAGCATAGCGAACTATATAACATCTTTTTAGTTTAGAATTTTTTAAGTAGTAGTTTTTGTTTTTACGTTTATTTTCTTCTAAAGGAAAGAACTCCCATTGGCTAGCAATCCACCAATCTAATTCGTTTAAAACAATATTAGAGAGTAGAGGAGATAAAATTCCACCTTGTGGCGTACCTTTTTCTGGTATGCCAACTCCTTTAATTTCAGCTTTTAACATTGCTGATATTATACAAATTAATTTTTTATCTCTTATTCCTAAAGTCCATATTTGTTTTAAAAGTTTCGAATGATTTACATTGTCGAAAAATCCTTTAATATCAATATCTACAACAATATGGTGATTACTTAATTGAATTAGTGTTTCCATTTGTGCAATAGCATTTTCTGTACTTTTATTAGGTCTAAAACCATTACTCTTTTTATGAAATTTAGCTTCACATATTGGCTCTAATACCTACAATATGCATTGTTGTATCATTCTGTCCATTATTGTGGGTATTCCTAGCGGTCTTGTTTTACCATTAGGCTTGGGAATTTCTACTCGTCTTACAGGTTGTGGTGAATAATTATTGAATTTTCTTTGTATATGTGAAATTAGTTTTTCCATTTCCCATTTTTGTAGATATTCAATATTTCTTCCATCAACACCTGCTGTGTAACTTCCGTCATTCTTTTTTAAGTTCCTATAGGCTAGTTGTATGTTTTCTCTAGATGTAATTAACTCCATTAATTTTGTAAATATGTAATTTCTGTTGCTTTTTGCATAAAGTTCATCGAATGTTTCTTGTAAGTTGTAATATTCATTATTTCTTAGTTTTTGTTTTTTCTTAACATTTGTCATAGTCAGCTAATCTCCTTTTATTTGGATTTCGCTTTTCTTAGTCATAATCGAACCTATGATTACTATAAATTTATTAATTGTTTTATTAAAATGACTAGTGTCCTTCGCTCAATTATATTTCTATAATCTCATAGCTAACATGACACCGCTCTCAGTTAGATTAATGTAGATTATGAATTTTCTACAAATATTTCATTGCTTGCAATAGCTCCATATTCTAACCTTTCCCCGTTCCAATATTTCTATCTTTTCATATATCCTTAGGTTTCTTCTATAGTCCTGCAACCTTGATAGTGCCTGTAACACTATATGGTATTTCATATGGACGATTTTTACTCTACCACAATTGCCCACTCTGGACGAGTGTAATAACATTTCTATTACTGCTACCTCTAGACCTGTACATTCGAAGATTCGTCAGTAGTTCTTCACTACATTCTAACCATAGATATTTTGTAGACCTCCGGCATATAGGTTACATAGTTTGCCTCCAAGCCACTTTCCACAGCATAACCTGTTTGGGTAACTCTCTGCCGACTTTAACGAGCTTCAGACATTTACTTTATTACACAAGTATTTGCCTGTCATAATTTAAGGTAGGCGTTTCAAGGCGTTACTCTATCATTCCACCTATCGAAATATTAGTTCTCCTAAACTAGTGTCTAAGCTTTTCACTTAGAAACGGGTCGCACCGTCCATGTATCTAAAATAATATTTGCATTTTAATTTGTGCTTTATATATTGGTCTACTTCATTTAAATATATATTTGCAAATGTCTGTGAGGTATAATTTCCAATTGGTTGTCCTTTCTTTCCTTCGTTTGAATACACAATTTGTTTTATTATCTTCAAAAGTTTATAATCTTGTATTTTTCTTGCTAATATTCTATACAGTATATCTTTATCTATATTGTCAAAGAATTTTCTTACATCCATTTTTAGTATGTAATATTCCTGCCATTTATTTTTACAATGTTTCATAGCTTTTTGAACATCTTTACACGCTTTATGCATTCCTCTATTTTTTATGCATGCATAGCTTGTGCTTATAAAAGTTTTTTCAAAATATTCTTTTAGAAAATTATCAACTATCCATCTATGAACTATTCTGTCTATATATCTACTTTTTTCTATTCTTCTTAACTTTGGTTGTGTTACATAGAATACTGTATAGCCTCCATGTTTGTATCTTCCATTCTTTAAATTTTCATACAACCAATTTATGTATTCTTCTTGTTTCAAATTAAATAGAATTATCTCATTTCTATAGCCTTTTCCTTTTTTACTTAAATTATGAGCTTGCATTAATTTTTCATAAGTTAATTTTTTATCAAATTGGTTTCTAATTGTTCTT
>USEX01000038.1 GCA_900553755.1 uncultured Clostridium sp. | reverse complement strand
TGCACCGTTTTTTGTGCAAAATAATAAACTAGTAATTACTGCTTTTTTCTATTTTCTGCTTTCTTTTTTTACTAATTTATATATTTTTTATATAATATTTTCGCTTGTTCCGAAGTACATATTTATAATAGCATATCACCAAATCAAAGTCAATACCTTTTTCGACTTTTTTTAATGTTTTTTGCATATTTTTTATCTTTCATTTAATACAAGCATTTTTAGGCCTAATTCTCAACTATATATCTACTAATATTACGTCCTCTCCTATACAATGAATTTTGTTCCAAGGTATTGTAATATCATTCTTATTAGAGAACATATTACTAAATTTATTTTCTCCAGGCACAATTATAGAGGTAATAGCTCCAGTTGTTAAATCGGCACATACATCTTGTACATACCCCATTCTTTTTCCAGTATTTATATTTATTACCTCTTTGTGTCTAAAATCCAGTCCTTTGCCATTCATATTTATATATCCTCCGCTTCTATTTTTACTTCATTTTATTCCATATATATTTTTATAGAACCGAATCTTTATTTATATATTCTTCTTATATGGCTTATTGCACTTCTTTCTAACCTTGATACTTGCGCCTGTGATATTCCAATTTCCTCTGCTACTTCCATTTGTGTTCTTCCTTCAAAAAATCTTTTATTTACAATAACTTTTTCTCTATTTGTTAATCTTTTCATCGCCTCATTTATTGTTATGTTTTGCGACCATAACTCATCATTATTTTTCTTATCACTTATCTGATCTATTATAAATATGTTTTCTGTATCATCTCCATATATCGGTTCTTGTAGCGAAATAGGTTCCTGAATTGCATCTAAGCAAAATACTATATCTTCTCTTTCCACGTTTAGCATCTTCGCCAATTCTTCTATTGTTGGTTCTCGCATATTTTCTTTTTTCTCTTTTTCTCTTATTGCTAAAACCTTGTATGCTAAATCTCTAGTAGACCTGCTAACTCTTATACTATTATTATCTCGTAAATATCTTCGTATCTCTCCAACTATCATTGGAACAGCATACGTACTAAATTGCACATTCTGTGACAAATCAAAATTATTTAATGCTTTTATTAATCCTACACATCCTACTTGGAACAAATCATCTAAATTTTCTCCTCTGGTATAGAATTTTCTAATCACACTTAGTACCAATCTTAAATTTCCATTTATAAATTCGTTTCTTGCTTCCTCATCGCCATTTTTAATCTTTATTAATAATTCGTGTTTTTTTGTATTTGATAGTATAGGTAATTTTGATGTGTTCACTCCACATATTTCTACCTTATTAATCAAAACAAAACCTCCTTTTGATAAATAATCTTATTCTAATTATTTCCAAAATGAGGTTTTTTATACTTAAACTTTATCCAGTTTTACTCATTATATCCTTTCTCATTTTACTAATTATCTTTTTCTCTAGCCTAGATATATAACTTTGTGATATTCCCAACATATCAGCAACTTCTTTTTGCGTCCTCTCTTTTCCTGTTATAAAACCAAATCTAAGTTCCATTATATTTCTTTCTCTGTTATTCAACTTTTCTATTGATGCTCTTAGCAATTTCTTATCAACTTCATCTTCTAAATTTTTGGAAGCTATGTCCGACTCCGTTCCTAATATGTCTGATAGCAATAATTCATTGCCATCTCCATCCTGATTAAGTGGTTCATCTATTGATATTTCTATTTTTAATTTATTGCTTCTTCTTAAAAACATTAATATTTCATTCTCTATGCACCTAGATGCGTATGTAGCTAATTTTATATTTTTGGTTGTATTGTATGTGTTAATTGCCTTCATTAATCCTATTGTTCCAATAGAAATAAGGTCCTCTATCCCTATTCCCGTGTTTTCAAATTTTTTTGCTATATACACAACTAATCTTAAATTTCGTTCAACTAAAGTTTGCCTTACGCTTTCATCACCATTAGAAAGCTTTTCTAGTTCTTTTTTCTCTTCTTCCGGTAATAATGGTGGTGGTAACGTTTGGCTACCTCCTATGTAGAATATTGGCATCTCTTCTATGCTATCATCTTTTTTGTACTTTACTATGATAGTATTCAAATTTTTTCTAATAACTTGAAATATATTCATTCTCTTCACTCTCCCCTATTAATCCTATTCCTATTAGGGCATTATACTTATTCTCTTTTGTTAATTTTTTATTATATATTCCTGCTATTACATTATTTACATATATCGCTGTATCTTTGAAATCTATTTTTATTTTTTCCATTTTAATCCCTATTAGCATACCATTTTGCTTTCCTAAAGATGAAAATGGTATCAGTCTTATTTTTCTACTAAACTCATTTATTTCTTGTTCTTTTTGCTCACCTCTTTCTATATTATTAATTAATTTAATTAATTTTGACGGTAGTATTGATTCAATCTTGTCTCTTTCAACTACGATTACTGGATATCCACTAATAGGTTCTTTTAACATATTTCCCGAATCTATTAGTGCTTTGATTTTTATTTTTTTACCTTCAAAATATAATTCAATAAAACACATCATATCATTTGCAGACAATTTATTTTTTGTAATCTTAAAAGCTATTTGAATTACTATAAATGCTATCGCTCCTGCTATGAGTGTTACTTTTATTGGATAAAGACCAACTAACACTCCATTTCTTATTTTAATGTTTTCTGGTTTCACAAAATAAATCAGCGCAAAAGAGCAACCTCCAAATACGAATGAGATTAAGTAAAACATTAATAAATATTTGAACATGTTCTTAAAATTCTTACAATCAAACGCTACCCATATCATTACTATTGATAAAACAATCTTCATTATAATATTAGAAGCAAAATTCGAGATTTTTAAATACACCACTATTGCATAAAGACTGCCTATCAAACTTGATATTATTAATTTTATATGCTTTATTTTGCTTTTCATTACGATTCCAGTTGCACACAATATAATATAATTCATACACAAGTTTTCAAATAAAATTATATCTAGATAGATTTTCAATTTTTCCTCCCTATTTGTACATTTATTATACTCTATACTTCATTAAAAACTTGTCATTTTGTAGGCACGAAAAAAAGAAATAATCTACATATTGTGATTATTTCTTTTATTTTTCTATTATTTATTATTTTCTTTTATTATTTTCTTTTATTATTTCTTAAGAATGTTGGAATATCTAAATCGTTTGATGAATTCGAATTATCTGAAACACTTGTTGATTTAGTTGACCATGTTTTGCTATTTGTTATATCTCCTATTGTTGGTACTGTTTTCTCATCTTTCTCAAAGCCTGTTGCTATTACTGTGATTGTAATATCTTCATCCAAGCTTTCATCAATTACGGCACCAAATATAATATTTGCTTCTGGATCAACACTTCTTTGTACTAACTCTGCTGCAGTATTAACTTCATGTAATCCTAAGTTTGCTCCACCAGTAATATTTATAATAACTCCTCTTGCTCCTTCTATTGATGTTTCTAATAATGGACTTTGAATTGCTTGCTTTGCTGCATCTTCAGCTCTGTTTTCTCCTGAAGCTCTACCAATTCCCATATGTGCCATTCCTGTATTTAGCATTATTGTTTTTACATCTGCAAAGTCTAAATTTACAAGACCTGGAATCGCAATTAAATCAGATATACCCTGTACACCTTGTCTTAAAACATCATCAGCCATCTTAAAAGCTTCTACTATAGATGTTTTTCTATCTATTATTTGTAATAATTTATCGTTTGGAATAACAACTAAAGTATCTACTTTACCTTTTAAGCTTTCAATTCCTCTATCTGCTTGTGTTAAACGTTTTTTACCTTCAAATGTAAATGGTTTTGTAACAACACCTATTGTTAATATTCCCATTTCCTTTGCAGCAGCTGCTACTATTGGCGCTGCTCCTGTACCTGTTCCACCGCCCATTCCGGCTGTGACAAATACCATGTCTGCTCCTCTTAATGCTTCTGCTATTTCTGCTTTGCTTTCTTCTGCAGCTTGAGCTCCTATATCTGGATTAGCTCCTGCTCCTAATCCCCTTGTGATTTTTTCGCCTATTTGTATTTTAGATCCAGCTTTTGATAGCAATAAAGCTTGTCTATCTGTATTTACTGCTATAAATTCAACTCCTCTTATTCCAGAGTCAACCATTCTATTTACCGCATTAGTTCCAGCTCCACCTACTCCTATTACTTTTATTGTTGCTGTTCCATCCAACATTGTATTATCGTCAGCACTGTCCATTATCATAAAGTTAATCCTCCCTATTTTTATATTTTTTACTGTATTTCATATATTTTTTCTTTAATAATAAAAGAATTCTTTTACTTTTTCTAGTATTTTCTTTAATATATTCTCTTCTGAATTAGTATCTATACTGCTAGATACATTTTTTGCAAAAGGTCTTGCTGCAATATATCTTACCAAGGCATACGATGTTCTGTGCGCTGGCTTGATTGCACTTGTTAATCTGCCTGTAGCAAATTTTACTGGAATATTTAATATTACCTTTCCCGCAACATCGCTTTTATTTATATTTGTGATTCCTTGCCCTGTTAATATAACATTATTTATTAGTGGTTTTATTCCTTGGTTTGTAATATCTTTATTTATTAATGTAAATATTTCCTCTATTCTCGCTTCTATTATTTCTATTAGCTCAGAACTTTTTATAACTTTATTTTTCATATCTTCGCAAGTATTCAAAACTATTTCATTATCATTATCTATATATGATTTCATAGCTAAACCATATTGTCTTTTTAGTCTTTCAGCTTCTTCTTCTGAAATGTTTAATACTAGTTGAATATCTTTAGTAATGTTTTCTCCTCCTAGTGGAATAGTGTTTGTATATCTAAAGGCTCCTCCCTCAAATATTCCAATCTCTGTATTTCCATACCCTATATCCACTATCATAACATTATCATTTAATTCGT
>USEX01000037.1 GCA_900553755.1 uncultured Clostridium sp. | reverse complement strand
AAATATAGTCTTTCTTCATTGCTCAAATCTCGAAAAAGAAACATAATGAATATATAAAATTTTTTGAAACAATAAAGGATTACTTAATAAAAGACCTTATAAATCAAAAAAACGACTTGAAAGAAAGATTAGAATTAATAAGTGAATATTCTAATAATTCTTTTGTTCGAAATTTGAGCAATGAAGAAAGACTATATTTATATGAAGCTAAAGATGTTTTTGATTTACATTATTTGAACACTAATCCTGCCCACGCATTATTTTTAAACACAAAATTTGTAACTAAATATATTTGCAATGCTGATATAACTTTTAAAGAAAAACAATTATCTGTAGAAGAATTGATTGATGTAATGCATACAAAAAATATATATGTTGAAGAAGTTTATGAGATAAATAATTGTGAAGAACAAATCAAATTTGAGTTATTTAAAGCAATTCAGAATAATTTTACTATAAATAAGTGTGAAAATTGTGGTAAATTATTTATACCTATAACTAGTAGTAATAATCCAAATCAAAAAGGAAGAAATGACCAAAAATATTGTAATAGTTTATTTGAAAATACAGGAAAGACTTGTAAAGAGATAGGTGCTTTACTTAAAGTTGCAAAAAGTCCACTTTTAATAGTTTATAATAGAGAATATAAAAGAATGCATGGATTACATTACAATCATATGGATAACTTTACAGAGAAAAAATTTAAAGAATGGTGTACTAAAGTCAAGAAGCTAATGAGTAAATATACAGATAAACAATTTAATGAATTT
Organism: uncultured Clostridium sp.; assembly: GCA_900553755.1. Taxonomy (GTDB): domain Bacteria; phylum Bacillota; class Clostridia; order TANB77; family CAG-508; genus UMGS1901. The sequence goes on along the minus strand of USEX01000037.1, from coordinate 4,212 downwards.
CAAATAGAACTAAAAAAATTGAGTAGTTTATATTGGAAATAAAAACTCATTAAAGAATTTGATAGTTGAAAAAAGCTAAATATAAAATTAATCAAATAAAAAAAGTAACCTTTACTGAAAATGAGGTCTATGAGTGGATTTTGAAGAATAAATAAAATACTTAAATGCCATATAATTATAGAAAATTATATGGCATTGCTTGATTTAATTAATATGAAACATCCTTTTAATTTTATTAAAAATTCTTTTTAAAAATGGCTCTTTATATTCTACCATAGCAACTTCTTTTGTTACAACATATTTCTCTTGTTGTGTACTACGCTTTTTAAATAAATTGTCTGGATTATATTTTTCTCTAATCTCTGCTTGATGTTTTTCTTCATTAGTTTTGAATAATGTTTTTAATTCATTTTTTTCTTCATCTGAATTGCACCAATAATTAAGATGAAATAATGCAATCATTGATAAAGTTTCTCTCTTCATATTTTGTTGTTCCAAATTGATTTTTGAATCATATTTAGGATTATAATCTTGTCTTTTTTCTTCCTTAATCATATTAAACAAACTAACTGGTAATTTTTTTATATAGCTTTCTCCTAACAAATTTAATATACTATAAACTTCTGAATATATTTCCTGTGTTTGTACATTCATTTTTATTACCTACCTTCAAAATTATTAGTTTTTGTTTGATTTTGTGTTTGTTCTCTTTCTGCTTTTGTTCTGTTTAATGTTTCATAAGCATTATTTAAGTCCTCTTGATTTATTCCTGCATTTTCATATGCACTTACTAAATCATCTGTTGAATAAGTATATGTGTCTATGTGTTGCCCTTGAATTATATTTTCATTTTCTCTAAATATTTCACTAAATCCTAATTTTCCCTCTGCATTTCTTGTTATTGTATATCTATGACCACTTTTTGTCATAAATTCCTTTAGCGTCTGCGTTTTATCAAGTTCATCTGCTCCTCCTGGTATTTGTCTACCTGTTGTTGTATACATTTCTCTTCCACTTTTTTCTGTAGCATTTATTCCCATCAAATGTTCATATTCTGTATCTCCTGTACCATCATTTCTGATCATAATATCAAAATTTTCCTCGCCTTTTTCGTTTATAGTAGATACAATAAAAGTCCTATCATTTAAGTCCCAAGTTTCTGGTATTCCACATTGTTCTCTAAAATCCTTTAAAAAACTCATATCTGTTAATTGTGCTACTTCTGTTACTTTTCCACTTTTTAATGAATCTTCAATTCCATTTTTAATAAGTCTATCTCCCATTTCTCTTTGAGTTACTTTTTCAAGTGAATCCCCTTGTAACACTTGGTCAGTGTCAACATTTATGCTCATACCATCTATTACAAATGTTGTTTCATACTCTGTACCTGTTCCAATAATATCAAAATCTCCATTTTCATCTCTTTGATAATATTCTTTTATAGGTTTCATTACATTTCTTTGTAAAGTTTCGTCCCATTCTTCAATTTCATAAGTTGCAACAAATACATCTTGGTGTAACGTAGAAGTATCAAGACCTATTGTATCTTCTAATTCTTCAATGTTCAATCCACTAACTTTTTCTAATTGTAATAACAATTTAGGATTATCATATCCATTTGTTTCCTCTGAATTATACAAATCCAGAAAATCTCCCATTCTTCCTTGTACTTCAAGCATTGCAAATTGTTTTGCTAGTTCAGCTTTTTCTCCCTTTGCTCCTCTAGCATATTCTTCGCCTAATTTTTCTCCAACATACTCTACATAATGTGCTGTCGTGTCTGATGGTGCATGTAAACCATACTCAAAAGTTTTGTTATCAAAATCTTGAACATTATGATATACACAATTATCATGCCATTCGTTTATATCTTGATTTTTATTTTGTTCCCAATAATGTGAATAATTTATACCATCTCTATTGCTAACTTCTCTTTCATATTCCTGCGATTGTTGAGGTTGTTCCAAATGTTTTTCTAATAAATCTTTTAACATTTCTTCAAATTCTTTTTCAGTTGGTATCTTTCCTTTTGTTTGTTCCAATTCTTCTAATTTTTGTTTTAATTCATCTGTAGATATTTCTCCACTATTTCTTTGATAATATAAATTTCTTCTTTTATATTCAAAGTTTTGTTTAGCTAATTCATTAACTTCGTCTTGTCTATATTCTTCATTATCAGATAGTGTTTGTTCCATTTTTGCTATATTTTTATCTGCCTGTTCTTTAGGAACTTTTCCCATACTTTTTTTCATGTGTTCTAATCTTAATTTCATTTCAAGAATTGTTGACTCATTATCATAATCTTCAATAGAATTTTTAATAGAAATCATTGACCTATATTCTCTTATATTATGTATTTCATTTGAAAATTCTTGTGCCGAAATTTCCTTATTCATTCTGCGTTGAGTTAAGTTTTCTTCCATTTCTCTAACATATAAATTAGCAATAGCTTGTTCTTTTGCAACTGTATCTCTTTCTATTTCTTCTTGTTGTATTTGCAATTCTAATATTGCAAATTGCCTATCTTGTGCTGTTCCCTCTTTCCCTGCTCTAATATTTTTTATTTCTTCAGCAAGTTTCAAGTATTTTTTATTATTTTGTTCTATTATACTTTCATATTGCTTTTTTTGATTATCATTTTTTTGTGATAGGTTATAATCCATTTCAACTATTCCTTCCTTTAGTATTAAAAGTCAGTTTTTTAACTTTAATCCTATTTTTTTACATATTGATTATACTATATTGTATTTTTTTTTGCAATGTCTTTGTTTAGATATATCTTAATAAGTTTTAGTTAATAAGTGAAAAAGTAAATGCAAGTATCAGTAATGTTGGTTGCAATAAGTCTTACATATAGTCTTGATGTACAACATAATGCAATTTTGGTATAATAGATATTAGCAAATGTTTTTGGTGGAAATGGAGTAATATCATGCTTGAAAAAGGAAAACAAATAACATTAAGCCAAAGAAATATAATTGAAGAAATGTTGAACCAAAGACGTAGAAAATTTGAAATAGCAAATGAATTAGATAAAACACAATCAACAATTGCAAGAGAAATTAACCGTCATAAGATTTTAAAACCACATAATATCTATAAATCTCCAAATATGTTTAATTGTAAATATTTTGTTAATTGCAAGGTATGTACCGATAAATGTCGTATATTTCAACCAATATCTTGCAAAGATAGGGATAGAAATATAGGAGTTTGTAACAATTGTTCAAAACTTAAAACATGCAATTTAGACAAATATTTTTATTATGCGGAAGAGGCACATAAGAAGTATAAATATACTTTAACAGATTCAAGACAAGGTGTTAATTTAAATACATCTGAGTTAATTGAATTGGCACATATTATTTGCCCTCTTGTAAAAAAAGGTCAATCAATTTATACCATATTAAATAATCATCCAAAGATAAAGTTCTGTGAAAAAACGATATACAATTATATAGAAATGGGACTATTTAAAGATTGGGGTGTAACAAATATGACTTTGAAAAGAAAAGTAAAAAGAAAAGTGTCAAGAAAACAGTTAAAGAAACGTAAAGAACCACAAAATTACGAGGGAAGAACATATACGGATTATTTAGAGTATAAAATACAAAATCCCAATATTACGACAACAGAAATGGATACAGTATACAATAGTCAAACCGGACCATATATACAGACATTCATATTTGAAAATACAGAGTTTATGATTGGAATATTACATACAGAAAAAACTTCAGATTCAATGTCTGAAAGTCTAAATATATTACAAGACAAATTGTCTGCCAAAGAATATGAGCAGTTATTTTCGGTATTATTAACAGACAGAGGAACAGAATTTGCAAAAGCTCAGCAATTCGAAGTGAATATACATACAGGTGAAATAAAGGGAAAAATATTCTATTGTGATCCAATGCAGTCAAGTCAAAAACCACATGTAGAAAATAATCATAATTTTATTAGAGAAATACTGCCAAATGGTCAAGATTGGAGCCACTTAACACAAGAAAAGTTAGACTTAATGTTTTCACATATAAATTCCACTCCACGAGAAAATTTGGGTGGAAAAACACCATATGAAATATTTACATTTATATATGGTGATGGATTAGCTAATACATTAAACATACAAAGGATAGAAAAAGACGAGGTAACAATGAAGTGAACCCAAAATGTTAGACAAAAAGTTTAACAAGGAGGGTTCATTTTTTA
>USEX01000036.1 GCA_900553755.1 uncultured Clostridium sp. | reverse complement strand
AATGGTAAAGATAATGCCACAACAAGTATTAAGTAACAAAGTTACGGTTGGGAACTAAGCACTACTGGACGAAAACTGTTGTAAGTATTAACACCACCTGCATTGCCACTGAATGCAAACACACCCGCATAGCTAACATTGCTAGCACGTCCCCCACGCTTGAACACTGGGCTGCTAGAATAAGGAAAGTAAGAGTGACTAGAGTCCCAACTACCAGTATTGCTACCGCCAGAACTAGAAGATTCATATACTGCATCTCCATATTTATCTGTGTTTCCACAATAAGTTGTTTGTGAGCCTGTAGTATTTGTATATTTGTCAACATATTTTGAATTATTAGCATCCCATAAATTACTTCTATTAGTATTATTGCCAAGATTATCTGAAGTAGTACCTTTATATATTCCAGCTACATATTCCCATGCTCCTCCTGCCATATCATATATTCCATATACATTTCCTGTTGTAGAAGCATTTTCTCCACCTATTTCATTATATTTTACAGTATTACTCATACTTGTTGTGGCATTATCTTTACCATTTGTTTCATTTCCACATAATCCTGTTATTGGTGAATAATTTGTATCATTATTATAATATGGGTTATTCCATACTTCTCCATTTTTTCCATATACACTTCTACTTAAATATGCTACAGCTCCCCATTCTGTATTTTTCATCATGTGTGAATTTAAATTACTCGTCTCTTCTAGTGAATTTCCTATTTTTGTTAAATTTCTACATACTGTAAATATATTATTTACTGTTATTCCTCTCCAACTTGTTACATTTGGTTTTACTCTTACTTTTAAAGAATTTGTATTTCCTCCACCTGTTGTTGCTAAATCGGTTTCCAGTGTTTCTACACTTACATTACTACTACTTGCTTCATATTTTGCAACCCATATTCCACTTAATTCTCCGAAGCCTCCATTTCCTGCATTTGTGAATGCCGGGTGCACATTCCAATTTCCAGAACCAGAAGTATTACTTATTGTTATACTACTTCCATCTATAGGTGTATTTGATGTTCCTCGCAAGAATTTTATATCTATTGTTCCTGCTGTGTTACTCTGATAACCTTCTGTTATACAATATGCATATCTTGGTATCCATACCCAGTAGCAGTCGTTTCCACCTCCTGTTGTTTTTACATTTGCCCAATGATTTACTCCTGCTGTATAATCATACCAGTTATCTGGTGCAACATTTTCTGACATCTTTCTTTCATCTGGATTATATGCTGTTCCTCCTTCATTTTTATTCCATGCTACATAGTAAGTTTTTGTCCTATCAAATCCTTCTATATCTGGTGCATTTGCTACTGTTGTAAATGTTGGATTTTCAGGCACATCTTTTACAGTTGTTCCATTAAATATATCTGATACTTTTATTTCATAGTTTCCTTTTGTTGTGGTTAATGTTTTGTCTATTAATTTTTCTCCTTCTTTTGATAATACTCCATATTTTTCTAATATTCCCTTTAATGTATCATCTGATATATTCCCATTGTTCCACTCTTCTTCTCCTAATATATCAATTTGTATTTTTTCTTTTATACCTGCTATTTCTGTTGCAATCTTTGCATCTTTTGCTCTATTTAGTAATCCGTTATTTCCTGTTAATGTGTCTATACTAACTCCTGCTAGTATTAAAAGAATTATAATTGTTACCATGAGTGATATTAAAGTTATACCTTTTGTACTTTTAATCTTATTCATCTTTTGAACTCCTCCATCTCTATTATTAATATTTTTATCATATCATAGCACAATATGTTTTTTCAATTATTTTTGAAATAAAAATATTTTTTTTATTTTCTTTGTGCATAATTATCAATGATGTGAAACAAAATTTTCAAAAAAATAGTTATAAAATCTCTCATTGTCATTTCTACAACTTCTTTATTATATCTCTATTTCGATTTATACATCACCGCAATATGCTTTATTGATTTTTGACACATATATTTTGTTTTGTTGAATATTATTAAACAAATCTACTTTCTGGAGGTTTGTATGTATAAAATAAAATATATATTTAAATTTACTCTTGCAGTGACTTTAGCATTAATTTTCTTATGTATAGCTCCAACATATGCATTAGCAGCTGCAACTACATATGTATGGTCCAATCAGTCTTCAAAGCTAGAAACAGTTCAAACTAGTGCTCCTTTAAATACAAATAGTGATACAGTCACAACTAATTCTTTAAATCTTGAAAGTAAAAGTGCTTGTTTAATAGAGCAATCTACTGGTCTTGTAATATATGAGCATAATATGCATGAGCAATTACGCCCCGCAAGTGTTACTAAAATTATGAGTTTATTATTAATAATGGAAGCTATTGATTCTGGAAAAATATCTTTAACAGATGAGGTTCCATGCACTGAAGATGCTGCTGCAATGGGTGGTTCACAAATTTGGTTAGACGTACGTGAAACATTAACTGTAGATGAAATGTTGAAAGCAATTTGCATCGTATCTGCTAATGATTGCGTTGTGGCAATGGCAAATTACTTAGAAGGTAGCCAAGAAGCTTTTGTAACAAAAATGAATGAAAAAGCTAAAGAACTGGGAATGAATGACACCTGCTTCAAGAACTGCCATGGTATAGATGAAGATGGCCACTTAACTTCTGCTTACGATATTGCTATAATGTCTAGAGAACTTTTAATAAAACACCCTTCAATCACTAATTACACCACCATCTATATGGATTCTTTACGTGATGGAAAATCAAGCTTAGTAAACACAAACAAATTAGTTCGTAATTATAATGGCTGTACGGGATTAAAAACAGGTTCTACATCTCTTGCACTCTATAACCTTTCAGCTTCTGCAACTAGAGATGGCTTATCATTTATTGCAGTTGTTATGAGTGCTCAAACTCCAAAAATCAGATTTTCTGAAGCTCAAAAACTCCTTGATTATGGTTTTAATAATTATGAATTTAAACAATTTGGAAAAAAATCTGATGTAATAAAAAATGTTTCAATAGATAAAGGTGTTTCTTCAAATCTCGATGTTATATTGGAGAATGATTCCGGAGTTTTATTAAAAAAAGGAAATACTTCTGAAATTAGTCAAAATATCACTTTGGATGATACCTTCTCTGCCCCAATAATAAAAGGTCAAAAGCTAGGCGAAGTAACATATTCAATCAATGGAGAAATATTGGATAGTGTAAATTTAATTGCTTCCAAAAATGTGGCAAAACTAAGTTTTTCTGCTGTTCTTAGAATGATTTATGGAAATTGGTTTACTCTTTTTAGAAATAAAACATAAATTTAAATTATAAATATTTTTTATTTGTATATACTAATTTATAGATAACTTTTCAGAAAGGATTTTAGTATGAATAAAAAATATTTATTTTTTATAATAATATTAATTATTATAATTGGGATAGCAGGTTTTATACTTTATAATAATTATCAAAATAATAAAACACATGAAAACACAAACAATACTACAAAGCTTGCAATAGAATCTAATGAAACTAACAATGAAGTTCAAGATGCTCAAAAACAAAATATAATAGAAAAAAGTAATTCTGTTTCAAATGAAAATAGAACTGAAGAAGAAATATCTTCTTATTCTTCTCCCTTAAAATCCAAAGCATCTGGTAGGTTGAACAATATAAAGATTACTTGCTCTGCTTTAAATGGAACCATTGTGCATAAAGGTGATACTTTCTCTTTTTGTAATACTTTAGGTCCGTCAACTGCTGAGAAAGGATATGAAAAAGCTGATGTTATTATTAATGGAGAAACTGAACAAGCATTAGGTGGTGGAAATTGCCAAGTGAGTAGCACTTTATACAACGCAGTTTTAGCTGTGCCTGATTTAGAAGTAGTAGAAAGGCATGAACACGGAAAAGCCGTAGGCTATGTACCAGAAGGAAAAGATGCTACTGTTTCATATGGTTCTGTTGATTTTAAATTTAAAAATAATTCAAGTGACGATATAAAACTATATTTTTCATCAGATGACGAAAACGTAACAGCAAAAATAGTTCGTTTGTACTAATAAACGAACTATTTAATATTATTTTAGATGTATTTTATTGCTAATTTTGAAATAATATGGCTCTATATCTGGCAATATATCTTTTACCCATATTATATTGCCATTTACATCTTCAAATTTTATATTCGGAAAAGTTTTTAACATCTTTTCATCTGTAAAAACGTGTTCAGACAAATATTCTATTATACTATTATCTAAAAGCTCTTGGCTAATCACCAATGAGCTTTCACTCTTTAGATTTAAATCATATTGATTGATTAATCTGGTATAAAATATTTTTAAACCTAGTGCGGTAAATAATAAATCAAATATTAAAAATGTGGTACCTCCAACAGCAATGAAATTAAATAATTTCTTTGGCATATCATCTATAATCTTTTCTATGAATGGATTTATTAACCTGAATAATACCAATGCTAATATTCCCCAAAATAGTGAAAATAGCAAGCATATTCTACCATTTATATTAAGTGGTAAGTTTGAATAATCCCACCATTTTATTTGGAATATAATCTCGCCAACCCAGCTTATTACATATTCTACTACAGAACCTTCTACCATTCCTGCTATTGCCAATCCCCAGTTACTCTTTTTAAATTTTTCTAAGCCTGGTATCATTACTGCTGCCCCTAAACCATATATACAACAGAATGGACCATATAGGCAACTTTGCCTGCTTTCTACTACTCCTTTTGTAAGCATTCCAAATATAGTTTCTACTATGAATCCTAAAAAACTATATATTACAAAATATGCTAAAACCCTTTTAAATGTAATCTTTATATCTCTTTCTTCGTATTTTCTTATTTCTTTTATTTTATCTATTTTTTTTTCCATTTTTTCCTCTTTCATTTTTTATTAATTATATGTTAATTTCAATTTATCTGTCAATCGTATTCTTTACTATTTATACAATTTATTATATAATGTTTTAAATAAGGAGACTAAATTTATGCAAAACAAAAATTTAAACAGATTAGAATTTAATAAAATACTAGATGAGCTTGATAGCCATTGTAATACATATATAGGAAAATCTAAGGTTTTTGATATAAAACCTTTTAAAAATAAAGACGATGTTGAAAGGGCTTTAGCAT
>USEX01000035.1 GCA_900553755.1 uncultured Clostridium sp. | reverse complement strand
CTGTGTTGATTGTGATTCCTCTTGCTTTTTCTTCTGGAGCACCATCGATTTGATCGTATGCTTCATATTTAGCTTTTCCTAATAAGCTTAAGTATTTTGTAATAGCTGCTGTTGTTGTTGTTTTACCATGGTCAACGTGTCCGATTGTACCAATGTTAACGTGTGGCTTTGATCTAACAAATTTTTCCTTTGCCATTTTAAATTCCTCCTTTATATTTTAGAAGTCTACCTTCTTACTTCTACCATGCATAAGCATTTTATAATATTTTTATAAATTTTGCAATAGTTTTACACTTTTTTGTGTTTTAACTATTATGAATATTTATCTTATTCAGATTTTTTTGCTCTTGTAGAAACTATTTGTTCTAATACTGATTTTGGAACTTCTTCATAATGGCTTGGTTCCATTGAGTATGTTCCTCTTCCTTGTGTCTTAGAACGTAGGTCTGTTGCATAACCAAACATTTCTGATAGTGGAATAAATCCTCTAATTATTTGGTTACCAGATCTTGCTTCCATTCCTTCCATTCTTCCACGTCTAGAGTTTATATCTCCAATAACGTCTCCCATGTATTCTTCTGGGACTGTAACTTCAACCTTCATAATAGGCTCTAATAATACAGATTTACCTTGTTTACATCCTTCTTTGAATGCCATAGAACCTGCTATTTTGAACGCCATTTCTGAAGAGTCTACTTCGTGGTAAGAACCATCAACTAAAGTTGCTTTGAAATCTATTACTGGATATCCAGCTAAGATACCACTTAATGCTGCTTCTCTTACACCGTCTTCAATAGGTTTGATATATTCCTTTGGAACAGCACCACCAACGATTTTGCTCTCAAATTCAATACCCTTTCCTGGCTCTAATGGTTCCATTTCTAACCAAACATCACCATATTGTCCACGACCACCTGATTGACGAATGAATTTTCCTTGAACTTTAACTTTATTTCTAATTGTTTCTTTATAAGAAACTTGTGGTTTACCTACAGTACATTCAACTTTGAACTCTCTTTTTAATCTATCAACTATAATGTCTAAGTGTAACTCACCCATACCAGCTATAATTGTTTGACCACTTTCTTGATCTGTCCATGTTTTAAATGTTGGATCTTCTTCGGCAAGTTTTGCTAAAGCTATTCCCATTTTTTCGCTGTTAGCCTTATCTTTTGGCTCAATAGCTATATCGATAACTGGCTCTGGGAATTCCATAGATTCTAATATTACTGGATGTGCTGGATCACATAGTGTATCACCAGTTGATACTTCTTTTAAACCAACGGCTGCAGCTATATCTCCTGCATATACTTTTGTTATATCTTCTCTATGGTTTGCGTGCATTAACAAAATTCTTCCAATTCTGTCTTTTTTATCTTTGTTTGCATTTAATATTGTTGAACCTGCTTCTAATGTTCCAGAGTATACTCTGAAGAAGCATAATTTTCCTACGAAAGGATCTGTTGCAATCTTAAATGCTAAAGCTGAAAAAGCTTCTGAATCTGAAGTTACTCTTTCAACTTCATTTCCATCTTCATCTACACCCTTGATATTTGGAATGTCTAATGGTGATGGTAGGTAATCTACTACAGCGTTTAATAACTCTTGAACACCTTTGTTTTTGTAAGATGATCCACAAGTTACTAATATTAAGCTGTTAGATATAGTTCCTTTTCTTAAACCTTTTTTGATTTCTTCAACAGTTAGTTCTTCACCTTCAAGATATTTCATCATTAATTCATCATCTTGTTCTGCTGCTGCTTCAATCATTTCTGCTCTATATTTTTCAGCATCTGCCTTCATATCTTCAGGAATTTCTGTCTCTTCGATTTCTTTTCCTAAATCGTCTTTATGAATAAATGCTCTCATTTTGATTAGGTCTACAATTCCTTGAAAATTGTCTTCTGCTCCTATTGGTAATTGAATTGGAACAGGATGAGCTCCTAATCTATTTTTTATTTGGTCTACACAGCCATAAAAATCAGCACCTGTAATGTCCATTTTGTTTACATATACCATTCTAGGTACTTCATATTTATCAGCTTGTCTCCAAACTGTTTCTGATTGTGGTTGAACTCCACCTTTAGCTGCAAGTACAAGTATAGCACTATCTAGAACTCTTAATGATCTTTCAACTTCTACTGTGAAGTCAACGTGACCAGGAGTATCTATTATATTTATTCTATGTCCTAACCAATGGCAAGTTGTAGCAGCAGAAGTAATTGTTATACCTCTTTCTTGCTCTTGAACCATCCAGTCCATAGTAGCTTCGCCTTCATGAACTTCGCCTATTTTGTGTGTTTTTCCTGTATAGAAAAGTATTCTCTCTGTTGTTGTTGTTTTACCAGCATCAATGTGAGCCATAATTCCTATATTTCTAACTTTCTCTAAAGGCATATCTCTTTTAGTTTCAGCCATTTATTTTTCCTCCTTCTTTTAGGATATTTTAATATCTAATCTTAGAATTTGTAATGAGCAAAAGCCTTATTAGCTTCAGCCATTTTATGCATATCTTCTTTCTTCTTGAAAGCTCCACCGTTACCGCTTACTGCATCCATTATTTCAGCTGCAAGTTTTTCAGCCATTGTTTTTTCATGTCTGTTTCTTGCATATGTTACTAACCATCTTAAACCTAAAGTTTGTCTTCTTTCTGGTCTAATTTCTAGTGGTACTTGGTATGTTGCACCACCAATTCTTCTTGCTTTAACTTCTAGAACTGGCATTACATTGTTTAGTGCTTCTTCAAATACCTCTAATGGATTTTTTTGCTCTTTTTCTTTTATAATATCGAATGCATCATAAACGATTGTTTGAGCAACTGTTTTCTTACCATCTAACATAACATTGTTGATTAATTTTGTAACAACTTTGCTATTATACATTGGATCTGGTAAAACTTCTCTTTTTGCTATATATCCTTTTCTTGGCACTATTCTTCCCTCCTTTTAAAATTTGATACTAATATTTACCTAGTATCACAGGTACTCTAAAAAGTTCAATACTAATACTTCTCGAAACTTTTTCAGTTTAGTGCTTATAATCTATGCTAAATTTAAGTACCTTAAATTAGTAAGTTATACGCACCATAAATTGTCTAAGCTTTATTTTTTAGGCTTTTTAGCTCCGTACTTAGATCTACCTTGCATTCTGTCTTTAACACCTGCTGTATCTAAAGTTCCTCTTATAATGTGATATCTAACACCTGGAAGGTCTTTTACTCTTCCTCCTCTTATTAGAACAACGCTATGCTCTTGTAAGTTGTGTCCGATTCCTGGAATATAAGAAGTTACTTCATATCCGTTTGAAAGCTTAACTCTGGCAACTTTTCTTAATGCTGAGTTTGGCTTCTTAGGTGTAACAGTTTTAACAACAGTACAAACTCCTCTTTTTTGTGGAGCTCTTCTATCTGTTACCTTCTTCTTCATAGAGTTAAATCCATGTTGAAGAGCTGGTGATGTAGATTTTGTTGTAGTTGTTTTTCTTCCTTTTCTTACTAATTGATTAATTGTTGGCACTTAAAATTCACCTCCTGATTTTCTTTTTACTAATTATTATTAGCTTTCTTATTTTATCATATTACTTTTTTAAAGTCAACATTTTATATGTATTTTTTATTGCTTCCGTAAGCTTTTGTCGATTTTTCATATACGATTTTTCTTTATTTTAGTTCTATTATGTTGTATACTTATTTTACCTCTTTTATAGAGAGTCTATATTGAGAGGAGGTAGCATAAAATGAAAAGTTTTTTGCTGTTATGCGTATTGATACTTATATACTTAATTTTAAAACTATTTTAATAAGTGTCAATACATAAGAGAAACACCCACATCTGCGAATGTGGGTGTTGTTTTTAAGTAACATAAACGAATTTTTTTTGCTATTATTCGTATGAATATATAATAAACCATATAAACAAAAAAGTCAATAATTACTCAAATTAAATTTCAAAAATCGTTCGACAAATTTGTAAATTTTCTTTAAAGTAATCTATCCATGTTTTTCGCTCTATCTTTTCGCCACATACTATATCAGTTGAATCTATTATATTATCATTTAGTTTTATTATAATATTTCCTACTTTTGCGTTCTTCTCAACAGGTGCTTCCAGCTGATTTATTGTGTTAATTATTATTTCCAATTTGTCTGTTTCCTTTACTGGTATTGCTTCTGTATTAATTTTGCCAATGTCTAAACTTATTCTATCTTTTTTACCTTTTATTATTAAAATTCTATTTTTATTTATTCTTCCCCATTTTTCAAATTCCTCTATAGCTTTTTCTTTTATGTTGACTTTTGTGAAGTTTGCAAATGCGTATTCTATTAATTTTATACTATCTTTGGTTCTATCTTTCTTTGTATCTGCTCCAAGTACAACCACTATTATATCTGTATCTCCTCTTTTGGTTTCTGTAACTAAGCATCTACCTGCGCCATTTGTAAAACCAGTTTTTACCCCTATTACTCCATTTAAAACTCCTAATAACTCGTTTGTATTAAATAATTGGCGCGGATTGCCATTTATGCTTATTGTTGTACTCTTTGTTGCAACTATTTTAGCAAATTTTTCATTTCTTAATGCATAATCTGTTAACTTTGCTAATTCCAATGCAGTTGTATAATGTTCGCTGCTGTCCAAACCATGTGGTGTTACAAAGTGAGTATCTTTTAATCCTAGCTCTGTCGCTTTTTGATTCATCAGTTTTGCAAAACCTTCTACACTTCCTCCTATATGTTCTGCAATCGCTACTGCTGCATCATTGCCAGACCTAAGCATTAGTCCATAAAGTAAATCATTTAATGTTATTTTATCTCCTCTTTTTAATCCTAACCTAGATCCCCCTGTACCAGCTGCTTTTCTATCTATTGTTACTTCATCTTGTAAATTTCCGTTTTCAAGCGCTATAGTCGCTGTCATTATTTTCGTTGTGGAAGCCATAGCAGACCTCAATTCTTCATTTTTACCGTACATTACAGTTTTAGATGTTCTATCAAATATTACACATCTTCTAGAATTTAGTATTGGTACTTCAACTGCATTTTTTGAAACCTCATTTACTTCATTAATTTCGGTTTCTGTAATGTCCTCTGTTTCATCTTCTTCCATATCATCAGCATAGCACAGATTTATAAAAGCACTGTTTAAAGTTACTATAATCAATAAAAATATAAAAATTTTCTTTACTATTTTAGTCACCCCTATGTAAATTTTCTTTTATATAGTTATTCTATATTTCTTTTTTTATTACATAAAAATACATCTTAAAATATTAGGTCTCTCTAATATTTAAGATGCATTCTCTTTTAATTATTCATTAGTCTTCTTAAAGCTGCTTCTTCTGGTGTCTCTATTTCTCCCCTGTCCTCTCTATCATGTAAAACTTCTGGCTCTTCTTTAGTATTTTTCTCCAATTCTTTGACTCTTATGCTCTCAATCTTTTCTGCCATACCGCTTTCAGGAGTTTCTTCCATTTCTTTAATATAATCATCTAACTTTTT
>USEX01000034.1 GCA_900553755.1 uncultured Clostridium sp. | reverse complement strand
AGGTGAAGTAATATGGGATTTAGTTACAACAAAGAAATTTAACTTTAAAAGAGTGTTGGGAGCAGGAGGAATGCCAAGTGCACACTCTGCCGTTGTAATAGCTCTTACAACAATGGTTGGAAGAAGCCAAGGTACTACTTCACCTATGTTTGGAATAGCATTAATTTTTTCACTAGTAGTTATGTATGATGCGACTGGAGTAAGAAGAGAAGCGGGTAAGCAAGCTCATTTGTTAAATGAAATTATAAATACGCCGGGCTTAAGCCAAGTTCAAGTAAAGGAAAAACTTGTTGAAGCATTAGGACATACACCA
The DNA here is from genome assembly GCA_900553755.1 of uncultured Clostridium sp. GTDB lineage: Bacteria > Bacillota > Clostridia > TANB77 > CAG-508 > UMGS1901. The sequence goes on along the minus strand of USEX01000034.1, from coordinate 5,399 downwards.
ATACAAGTTTTTGTGGGAGCATTGGTAGGATTTATAATAGGAATGATTTTTTAAATAAAGGGGTGTAGATGATGAAAGATATAGAGATTGCAAGAAGTGTAAAATTGGATAAGATTACAGATATTGCTAATAGAATTGGTATAATGGAAAATGAAATAGAGCAATATGGTAATTACAAGGCTAAATTAGATAATGAAGCAATAGCAAATAGATTAAGAGAGAAAAAAGATGGAAAATTAATTTTAGTTACTTCAATTAACCCTACACCTTTAGGAGAAGGAAAAACAACAATTGCAATAGGACTAGCAGATGGTTTAAGAAAAATAGGCAAGAAATCTATTCTTGCACTAAGGGAGCCTTCTTTGGGACCAGTATTTGGCATAAAAGGCGGAGCAACTGGTGGAGGATATTCACAGGTAGCACCTATGGAAGATATAAATTTACATTTTAATGGAGATATACATGCAATTACATCTGCCAATAATTTATTATCAGCTTTAATTGATAATCATATCTATTATGGAAATGAATTACAATTTGATAAAGTAATTTGGAAAAGATGTGTTGATTTAAATGATAGGCAGTTAAGAAAAATAGAAACGGGCTTATCAGGAGAAAAAAATATTGTTCCAAGAGAAGACGGATTTGATATTTCTGTTGCTTCTGAGATAATGGCAATTTTATGTTTAGCAACAGACATTAAAGATTTAAAAAGAAGAATTGGAAATATAATGGTTGGCTATAATAAAAATGGAAAACCAATAACTGCAAAAGATTTACATGCGGAAGGCAGTTTAACAGTTTTGTTAAAAGATGCAATAAAACCTAATTTAGTACAAACTTTGGAGCATACACCAGCATTAATACATGGTGGACCTTTTGCAAATATTGCACATGGGTGCAATAGTGTGATTGCTACAAAAACAGCGATGAAATTAGGAGAATATATTGTAACAGAAGCTGGATTTGGCTCAGATTTAGGAGCAGAAAAGTTTTTAGATATAAAATGTAGAAAAGCAGAAATCAAACCAGATGCAGTAGTATGTGTAGCAACAATTAGAGCACTAAAATACCATGGCGGTCAGCCAAAAGAAGAAGTTGAAATAGAAAATTTAGAAGCATTAAAAAATGGAATAAAGAATTTAAATAAACATATAGAAAATTTAAAAGAAAAATTTGGATTGAACACAATTGTTGCTATAAATAAGTTTCCTACTGATACTGCTAATGAAATAGAGTTACTAAAATCAGAATTAGAAAAACAAGGAGTAAATATTAGTTTAGCCGAAAATCATCAAAAAGGCGGAGATGGAATAATTGATTTGGCTAATAAAGTAGTTGAGCTAGCTGAACAAGAAGAAAACTTTAAATATATTTATTATAACGAAGATTCTATAGAAACAAAAATAGAAAAAGTTGCGAAAAATATTTATGGAGCTTCTGGAGTAGAATATTCGGGAAAAGCTATAGAAGAAATGAAGAAAATAGATCAAATGGGATATTCAAAGTATCCTGTATGTATTGCCAAAACACAATATTCTTTTTCTGATGATCCAAAAAATTTAGAATGCAAAGAAGAATTTAAAATACATGTAAATGAAATACAGCTAAAAGCTGGAGCAGAATTTATAGTTGCTATTACTGGAAAAATAATGACAATGCCAGGATTACCAAGAGTTCCAGCGGCAGAAAATATCGATATAGATGAAAATGGAAATATAATAGGAATATTCTAATTGTATAAATTCACCAAAACTAGGAATAATAAACCTAAAGAGGTGAATTTTTTATGTTTAAAAAAGCAAAAAACCGATTAGTAAAAGATAAAAAAATGTTTATAATATTGTTTATTTTGTCTTTAATTTTTATAGTTTATAATGTTTTCTTTAGAGGAGATGGAACTTTAGCTCTATCCAAATATGGTTCAAGAGGTAGTGAAGTTACGCAAATACAAACGAAGCTAAAAAGATGGGGATATTATACAGGAAATATTGATGGAATTTATGGTTCGCAAACTTTAGCGGCTGTAAAATATTTTCAAAGAAAAAATGGATTAAAGGTAGATGGAATTGCAGGTACCAAAACATTGCAGGCAATGGGAATTTATACTTCTAGCTCTAGTTCAAGTTCATCTGCTAATAATTCGAGCAACTTAAACTTATTGGCAAGATTGGTATATGGAGAAGCTAGAGGTGAGCCATATACGGGGCAGGTTGCTGTTGCTGCAGTAGTGCTAAATAGAGTAAAAAGCAGCTCATTTCCAAATACCGTTTCTGGGGTAATATATCAAGCTGGGGCCTTTTCAGTTGTAAGTGATGGACAAATAAATTTAACCCCAAACCAAACTGCATATAATGCTGCAAGGGATGCCTTAAATGGATGGGACCCTTCATATGGCTCAATTTATTATTTCAATCCAAACACTGCTACTAGTAGTTGGATTTGGTCTAGACCACATGTTATTACAATAGGAAATCATAGATTTTGTAAATAATGGTTGAAAAAATTATAAAAAGTAAAATAGCACTTGAAACAAATAAACGTATTGTTATAATGAAAACAATAGAAATAATAACAATGCGTTTTGTTACTTCGTTAAGTATATATCTTAAGGAAAATGGATAATATAGCAAAAAGCAGTGATACCAAAGAGAATAAAGAAAGGGATTTAATATAATGAAAAAATCAACTATAGAATTAAGAGAAAACAAAAAAGGAATTACATTGGTTGCACTAGTGGTGACAATAGTAGTGAATAGAGTATTTTATGACAAGAATAAAAAATATAGTAATTTAGTGGGTTCGCCTATGATTTATATAAACTTATAAGTGTACAAAATTAAAAGCAAGGAGAAAGTAGAAAGTCAAATGATATGGGGATTTCAATGGAATCTAGCATGTGATTTTATATTTAAGAAAGGAGAAAAAAAGAGTATCAGGAATGCTACTACTTGGGCTAATTATAAAAATAGTACAGGTGATGCAGCTATAAAGTTGATTGAAAATGGGCAAGAAGTACAAAAATATGGCAGTAAACAAGTTACAGGATACAGTGAATACTGGAAGGCAAATAATATATATGATCTAGCTGGAAATTGCACTGAATTTACTCAGGAAGCGGCGAGTGGTACAGGATTTCGAAGTGTAAGAGGAGGAGGTTGCAACAGAATTGAATATGCTCCATATATGAGATCAAATTATGGCCCAGATGATTCAAGAGATTTTTTACGGTTCACGTCCTAGTTTAATTGTGAGATGAGTGTTATCATAAAAAGTAAGACATATGGTTATAATAAAGGTGAAAAAATCATAATTAGCACCATGGGGAGAACAAAAAGGAATGAGAGCAATAACTTGGAAAAAATAAAGGTTATAGTTGGTATTATTCATAATATATGATATAATACCAACTATATTACGTTAGCAAGGAATTAAAAATGTACAAAATAGAATGGAGCGAAAGGAGATACATATAAAATTTCATGCAAAATTTAGAAACAAATAGAGTTGAAAATAAAGAGAAGTTAAATGATGATTTTGAACAAGAGGTTATTGCTTTTCTTAATTATAGAGAAGGCGGAATAATTTATGTTGGAATAAATAAAAACGGAGAAGTAGTTGGAGTTCAAAATGTTGATTTAACACAATTACAAATTAAGGATAGAATAAAGAATAATATTCAACCTTCTACTTTAGGCCTATTTGATGTAACGGTTGAGATAATGGAAAATAAAGAAGTAATAAAAGTTATAATATCGAGTGGAACGGAAAAGCCATACTATTTAAGAAAAAAAGGCAGAATTCCGGAAGGTTGCTATATTAGAGTTGGTAGTAGCAAAGAACGAATGACAGAGAGAATGATAGATAATATGTATGCAAAAAGAATAAAAAGTACTCTAAAAGAAATTGATTCTCCAAGGCAAAAGTTAACATTTAATCAATTGAAGATTTATTATGAAGAGCATGGATTAAAATTGAATGATAATTTTTTACAAAACCTTGATTTATTAACAAGTGAGGGAAAATATAACTATAATGCTTTTTTACTAGCTGATGAGAATAATGTTTCTATAAAAGTAGTAAAATATGTAGGAATTAATAAACGTGAATTATTAGAAAATATGGAGTATGGAAATCGATGTTTGATAACAGCCACACAAAAAATATTAGATAGACTTGATGTTGAGAATACAACTTATGCAAAAATAGAATACTTTGGAAGAAAAGAGCAAGAGAAAATTGATAGTACAGCCTTAAAAGAGGCAGTTATAAATGCTATCGTTCATAATGATTATTCTTATGGTAATTCTCCTATTATAGAATTATATTCTGATAGAGTAGAAATAACATCTGCAGGTGGTCTACCTCAAGAGTTGTCACAAGAAGAATTTCTAGAAGGAGTTACTGCACCAAGAAATAAAGAACTTATTAGAGTATTTAAGGATGTAGATTTAATCGAAAATATTGGTTCTGGAGTATTAAGAATATTAGAAGCTTATGACAAAAGTTGTTTTAAATTTATGGAACATTTTTTAAGAGTTTCTTTTAAATATAAAGAAAATCCATTTGAATATGATTCTAAAAATAAAGTGTCAACAAATGACACAATAAATGACACAATAAAATTAACTAAAAATGAACGAGATATATTGAATTCAATAATAAGGAATAATCAAATAACAAGAGAGGAAATAGTAAGTGTAACTAATATTTCAGATAGAACTGTATCAAGAATAATAAAACACTTGCAAGAAGAAAAAATAATAGAAAGAAAAGGATCAAAGAAAACAGGATATTGGAAATTACTAATATGATTTAAGAAAGGAAATTTATATGTACAGCATAAAAAAAGAAAATGGAATGGGACAAATACAGGTTTTATTATTAATAATTATTATTACTTGCTTAGTTGCAAGTGGAGTTTACTTTATTAGAACAAATTTAAATGATAGACGTATAGAAACAATAAAAACAAATATGATGTTAATTCAATGGAAAGTAAAGAATTATATGGGTTCAAAAACTGTTGCAAAAGAAGAAGCACAAAAAATAGGGACAAAAATATCTGAAATGAAAGAGGATAAATTGTTAAAAGAAATTATAGATAATGGTGTAATAAAAGAGGATGAATATGAAAAATATTATGTTTTGAAAGATGAAGATTTGGCAACTATTGGGACAGAGGTTACTAATGAAGAAGATAGCTATTATATTGTAAATTACGATACAGAAGAGATTATATTTTCGAAAGGTTGCAGTTATAATAAAGATCAAAAACTATATAAACTATCAGAAATAGAAGAGGCTAAAAATAATAAAGAAGAAAATAAACAAGCAGAAGAGAGTGAAAATTAATATGAAAGAAAAAGAAGAACAAAGGTTAATAGAGCTAAAGAAAA
>USEX01000033.1 GCA_900553755.1 uncultured Clostridium sp. | reverse complement strand
GTGAAAATTAATATGAAAGAAAAAGAAGAACAAAGGTTAATAGAGCTAAAGAAAATAGAAGAAGAATTACATAATGATGGAAATGAGTACATATGTGGAATAGATGAAGCTGGAAGAGGACCTTTAGCTGGGCCAGTAGTTATTGCAGCTGCCATTATGCCAAGAGATTCCATGATAGAAGGAGTAAACGATTCAAAAAAAGTTTCTGAAAAGAAAAGAGAAAAGTTATATGAAATTATCACTAATGAGGCAATTGCATATGGCGTAGCGATTATAGACCAGAAAGAAATAGATAGAATAAATATTTTGAATGCAACAAAAGAAGGTCTTACAATGGCTGTGAAGGAGCTTACAACAAAGCCGGATTTAATAATAGTAGATGCATTGAATAAAATTGATACATGTGGAATTCCATATCAATCTATAATAAAAGGAGATGCTAAATGCTATTCAATAGCTGCAGCTTCAATAATAGCAAAGGTAACAAGGGATAGAATAATGAGGCAGTGGGATGAAGTATACCCCCAATATGGGTTTGCTAAACATAAAGGTTATGGCACTGCGGCACATATTCAGGCAATTAAAGAATATGGACTATGCCCATTACATCGTTTATCATTCGTAAAAAATATTGTTGGTAAGGAGTAAACACATGAATATATTAGATATAATAGGGAAAAAGAGAGATAACAAAGAGTTAACTAAAGAAGAAATAAATTATTTTGTGAAAGAATATACTGCAGGTAATGTAGCTGATTATCAAGCTGCTGCATTGGTTATGGCAATTTATATAAATGGAATGACTATAGAAGAAACTACAAACTTAACATTAGCAATGGCGTATTCTGGAGATGTTTTAGATCTATCTTCTATTGGAAATGTGGTGGACAAGCATAGCACAGGAGGAATTGGCGATAAAGTAACTATAATTCTAATGCCAATAGTTGCTGCTCTTGGAGTAAAAGTTGCAAAAATGTCTGGAAGAGGTTTAGGATTTACAGGAGGAACAAAAGATAAATTAGAAGCAATTCCAGGATATAGAACAGAGATTGATATATCAGAATTTATAGAAAACGTAAAAAAGATAGGAATTAGCTTAATAGGGCAAACATTAAATTTAGCACCAGCAGATAAAAAATTGTATGCTTTAAGAGATTCGATTAATTGCACAGCAAATATTCCACTTATAAGTTCTAGCATAATGAGCAAGAAAATAGCAGCAGGAGCTAATAAAGTAGTACTAGATGTTACTTGCGGTAGTGGAGCTTTTATGAAAGATATAAAAGAAGCGGAAGAGTTATCTAATGCAATGATTGGAATAGGGAAAATAGCTAATAAAGAAACTGTATGTATAATAACAAATATGGATCAGCCTTTAGGTAGCATGGTAGGAAATACATTAGAAGTAAAAGAAGCTATAGAAGCTCTGAAAGGTAATATGAAGGAAGATGTAAAAGATGTTGTATTGGAATTGGGAGCATATATACTTAAGCTAGATGGAAAAGGAGACAGCATAGAAGAGAACAAAAAAGCCATAGAAGAAGTAGTTGCAAATGGTAAAGCATATCAAAAATTCTTAGAACTAGTTAAAAATCAAAGCGGAGATGTAACATACATAGAGAATGCAGATAAATTTGAAAAAGCAAAATATAAAATGGAAGTAAGAATAGAGCAAGAAGGGTACATTCAAAAATTAAATGCTGAGGAAGTTGGCAAGATAGCAATGCATCTAGGTGCTGGAAGGGTGAGAAAAGAAGATGATATAGATTATTCCGTAGGAGTAGAATTAGTAAAAAAAGTAGGAGACTCTGTAGAAAAAGGTGACATAGTAGCATATGTGCATGCAAATGACGAGCAAAAGGGAAAAGAAGCTGTAGAAATGCTAAAAGAAAAATACATAATAGGCAATGAAAAAATAGAACCGATAAAATCAATATTAGAAATAATACAATAAAAGACAGAAAAAATTCTGTCTTTTTAAAATTGCCAATTAGAATGTGTTGGGGTATCTGTTAATCCTAAATCTGTAAAAGTAGAATTTATTTTTTTATCTTTTAAAAATCTATTTACATTTTTTAAAGATACACCAGTTTGAAGAGATAAATCCTCAACAGATACAGTCTTATCATTTTCAGTTAAAAAAGTAGTAAGATGCGCAATATCGTTCTCATCTTTAGAAACGCAGTTTGGGCATACATCGTTTTTAGAAGTAAAAAAACAACCGCAACGTTCACATCTATTTAAATTCATTATAATTCCTCCTATGTGTATAATTTATCAAAAAATATCTAATAATCAAATTTACTGTAAGATATTGTAACATAAATAAATAAAAATATAAATAGAAAAAATAAAAAAACTTGATATAATTAGAAAAATATTATATTATAATATTTGCGAAAATGAAGTATAAAAAGGAGCAAATCTTGGAAATAGAAGGTCAATTAACTAATATAATTTATAAAAACGATACTAATAGCTATACTGTTGCAGAATTTCTAACAAATGAAAATGAAGAGATTACTGTTGTTGGTTATTTGCCTTTTATTAATGTAGGTGATAGCTTAAAACTTATTGGTAATTTAATAAAACATCCAGATTATGGTGAACAATTAAAGATAATGACTTTTGAAAAAATAATGCCTACAACACCAGAAGCATTGGAAAAATACTTGGCAAACGGCAATTTTAAAGGAATAGGTCCAGCAACTGCTAAAAAAATAGTTGAAACTTTTGGCAATGATACAATAAATGTAATAAAATTAGAACCACAAAAATTAACCAAAATTAAGGGAATTACTAAAGAAAAGGCTTTTGATATAGCAGCAGAATTTTTGAAAAATTGGGAGTTATGGCAGATTGTTGGCTTTTTAGATAAATTTGGAATAGGACCTCAGGGAGCAGAAACAGTTTATAAAAAACTTGGAGAAGATGCATTAGAGCAGATAGAGGCAAATCCATATGTTCTTATAGATGTAGCAAATAAAGTAAATTTCGAGAAGGTAGATAAAATAGCATTAGAGCTAGGCTATGAGCAGGATAACTATAAAAGAGTAAGAAGCGGTATTAAATACGGATTAGAAAAAGTAGCTTTAAATGGGCATTCAGCTGTTATTTATAATCACTTAGTAGAATATGTAAAATCGTTATTAAATGTATCAGAAAATGTAGTAGAAGAAGCAATAATAAAAATGAAGGCAAAAGAGGAAGTAATAATAGAAGATAGAGATGATGGAACAGAGTGGATATATTCTAAAAGCTTCTATGATACAGAGCTTAATATAGCGGAAAAGCTTATAAGCTTAAATAATTGCGATAATGTGAAATACATAAAGAAAATATTTACGGAGTTAGAAGAAATTCAAAAACAGATAGGGATGAATCTATCTGAAAAGCAAAAAGAAGCGATAGAGAGCATAAATGATAATAATGTGTGTGTTATAACTGGTGGACCGGGAACAGGAAAAACAACAATAATAAAAGCAATAATAGAATTATATAAAAAACATGGAATGAAACCGGTTTTGTGTGCTCCAACAGGAAGAGCTGCGAAAAGAATGACAGAAACAACCGGTGAAGAAGCAAAAACTCTTCATAGATTATTAGAATTGGCAGGAATGGTGTCTGACGAAAATGATAACTTTAATGTGGATTTACTAGTTACACCAATTGATGGAGATATAATAATTGTAGACGAAACCTCAATGGTGGATATGTTTTTGATGAATTATTTATTAAAGGCAATTTACAAAGGAACAAAATTAGTGTTGGTAGGAGATATAGATCAGCTGCCATCAGTTGGCCCGGGATGCGTACTAAAAGATATAATAGCTTCAAACAGAATAACAACAATTGTATTAAATCAAATATTTAGACAAGCTGCTAAAAGCAAGATAATAGTAAATGCTCATAGAGTTAATGAAGGTATGAATTTTATAGAAGAGAAAAAAGCAGATATAGATGAAAATGAAGATATAGAGCTTTTAGATGATTTCTTTTTCATTAATGAAAATAGACCTGAAAGAATAGTTGAAACTATAATTAGCTTGTGCAGTGGAAGATTAAAGAAATATGGAGACTTTGATTTTTTAAATAATATTCAGATAATTACACCAACTAAAAAAGGAATGGTGGGGACGAAAGAATTAAATAAGATATTGCAGGAAAAATTAAATGGATATGATGAAGGAAAAAATGAAAAATCATTCGGAGAAGTTACTTTCAGAGAAAATGATAGAGTTATGCAAGTAAAAAACAATTACAATATGATATGGGAAAAAGATAGTGATAATAAATTTGGAAAGGATTTAGGTAACGGAGTATTTAATGGAGAATTGGGAATAATAGAAAGGATAAATCCTGTAGAAAAGAATGTTAGAGTGAAATTTGATGATGGTAAAACAGCTATTTATGAAAATGCGGATTTAGACCAATTAGAACATGCATATGCAATAACCGTTCATAAAGCGCAAGGAAGCGAGTTTGATGTTGTAATATTACCAATTTGCCAACTTGCACCAATGTTGCAAACAAGAAATTTAATATATACGGCTATAACTAGAGCAAAGAAAATGCTTATAGTAATTGGAAATAAAAATATAGTAGATTATATGATAGCTAATAACAATACTAAAAATAGAAATACTGGTCTAAAATATAAAATGGAAAAAATTTTGTAGGAGGCAGGTATAGAAAAATTACTAGATATTATTTTCCCGCCAACATGTGGAATATGTGGGAAAATAAACAAAGATTATTTGTGCACTGATTGTGGAAAACAAATAGAAAAAATTGCATTAAGCAAATTAGAAAAATACAACCTAGATGCTGGGATTAGTGAATTTATGTATGTTTTCAAATATGATGGAATTGTAAGAAAACTAATTATAAATTACAAATTTAATGATTGTGCATATTTGTATAAAACTTTTGTAAAAATTATATTAGATAATAAAAAAATATGTGATTTTATAAAATCTTATGATATAATTATCCCAGTTCCAATTCATAGAAAAAGAAAATTGCTTAGAGGATATAACCAAACAGAGCTGATAGCAAAGGCTTTAGTTAAAAAACTAGGGAATATTACATATAGTACCCAAGTTCTAATAAAAACTAAAAATAATTCAAAACAGAGTACCTTAAGCAAAATAGAAAGAGCAAAAAATGTGTTAAATGCATATGAATTTAATAAAAAAGAAGTGGACAAGATATACAATAAAAAAATATTGATTTTTGATGACATATATACAACTGGAAATACGGTAAAAGAATGTGCAAAAATAATAAACAACTTTAATCCTAAAAGTATAGGAATAGTAACAATAGCAAAAGATTAAATAGGAGGAAGAATTGTGGAAGATTTAGTAGAAAGTATTTTAGATTATATTAGGTCAGATTATACTGATTATGCAATAATGATTAATGGTGAGTGGGGAAGCGGAAAAACCTATTTTTGGAACCACAAAATAAGAAAAAAGATTGAATCAATGCAAATAAACGGCAAAAAATATACTACTATTTATATGTCTTTATATGGTATTTCTAATTTGGAGGAAATAAGCAAAAAAATATTCATAGAAACCACTCAGCTAATGGATAAGAATTTGAAAAAATTTATGAATTCTAATTCTCAAACAACTATACCAGAGTACGCTAAAACCGGTTTGGATATGGCAAACTTTTTTGGTGTGACTCAAAATGGAGATAAAATAGATTATAAAGAATTCTTTTCTACAGATGATAAGATATTATGCTTCGATGACCTGGAAAGAGCAAATGTGGATGTAATAGACATATTAGGATATATAAATAATTTCGTTGAACACGACCATATTAAAACAATAATAATATGTAATGAAAAAGAGCTTTCAACAAAGCTAAAAAGCAGCAATTTGGAAATGAAAACTTTTATTGCAACATATTTGTTGGACAAAGAAAACAAGCTAACAGAAAAAACAGACGAGCCGATGGTTGAAAGAATACAAGATACCATAGAATATGTTTTTGATAAAGCCAATGATTATGAAAGAATTAAAGAAAAGTTAATAGGAGAGACTTTTGAATATAATCCAGAGTTCACTTACATTATAAACGGATTATTAATGAGATATGAGAGATATCCAGAATTAATAAGATTTTTAAGAGAAAACTCATATTTAATAACTTCCACATTTGAGAAGAGTGGAACTAGAAACTTAAGAATTTTAAAACATTCTTTGAATGATTTTAAGAAAATATTTGATATGGTAAATAAAAGCTATCCAAATACCAACAATAGAGTATTGCAAACAATGCTTATATTTACAATAGCTATATCTTTTGAAATAAAAGCGGGAAGAATAACAAAAGATAAGTTTAAGAACATAGAAAACAACGAAGAATATAGAGCAATATTGGTATCATCAAGAGTATTTATGGATAATAGACAATTTTATATTAAGGAATTTGATAATACTTATTATTACAACTTTAAAGCAGAATATAGGTTCTTTAAATTTATAGAATTGTACGTAAGAACAAGAATATTTGATATGAAAACATTCAAAGAAAATATGGATGTAATAATAAATACTGTAGATACAGATAAATTACCAGGCTATAAGAAATTATTAACAGAAGAATATTGGAAAATAAATGATGACCAATTTTCTAGTGTTATTCAGCAGGTTATAGATAGTGTTAATAAGGGCGAAATACAGCCAATAGAAATAGTTAAATTATTTGCATATTTTAGATATTTTATAGAGAAAAATTTAATAGATTATGATATAAAAACAATTGAAAGTGTATTTTTAAATGGAATGAATTTGGCATCTGTAAAATCAAAATATTTTGAGAATGCGGATGAAGAATTGCAACAAATTGAAACAGATAATATGGGAGCAGAGATGCAAAATATTATAGCAAGGTTTAAAACAATAAATTCACAATTAAAAGATAAGATGTATAGAGAAAAGGCTGAAGAAGTATTTAAATATATTCCTATGAAGATGGAGATATTTTATGAAAAATTTGCTAAAGAGTGCAGTAATATACCAATATTTAAGTATTATGATCCATTCCAAATGTTCCAAAGAATATCTTGTGCAAGTAATGAAGATATAGTATCAATAAGAGAAACTTTAGCAGAAAGAGCTAAACATCATAAAAAAGAAATTGCTCCAGAGATGGAAAATATTGCTAAAATAAAGCAAATAATGGAAGATTATATAGATGGAAAAAGACCAACGATAAAAACTGTAATGATAGAAGAATTTGCAAAAGAATTAGGAAACATACTAGACAGCTACAAATTACCACAAGAATTATTATAAAAAAGAATCCAATTTATACAATGTATAAGTTGGATTTTTTAGTTTAATATTGAATAAAAAAGTAAAAGAAGGAAATACTAGAAACATAAAAAGAAAAAATAAAGGGAGGAAGAGAATGAAAGCAACAGGAGTT
>USEX01000032.1 GCA_900553755.1 uncultured Clostridium sp. | reverse complement strand
GTTAAATTCCTTTCTTTCGTTTCCTTTAATACTTCCTAATATATTTCATACACAATTCAAACTATATTTAATATATTTATGGTCATTACTTCTTTGGTAAAATCTATTTAACTCACATATTTAAATTCACTTTATTAGTTTAAATTCTTTATTCTATATTTTGGAATAGTTAAATAAAAACTCACAATAAATTTTTTCTGTAGATATTGTGACACAAATTTTATTTTTTTGCAATAAATTTTTTAATTGTTAAAATTATTATTTTTTATAAATACATTTCAAACCTTTTTATGGCTCTTGCATCGTCATAAAAAGGTTTTCTAAATTCATATGTTTTTACGTTCTCTTATAATAATGTACTTCTTTCTTGCATATGTTAATTTTCTTTTATTCCAAATATAAGTTTTACCAGCCCTCTCAAACATTTTGGAACTTTTTTTACTACTATTTTCATCAAAATCACTTTCCCTTCTTTATTTTTTACAGAATAACCACGTTATTCCTACAATAAATATGGCAACACCTATTAAAAATAGCCATCCTGCTAATGGAAGTAATAATACCAGCAAAATTCCTGTTCCAATGCCCATCAAGCACAAACCCAAAGTCTTTTTTATAGCATTAAACATAATATGATTACCTCCTTTTTTATATAATATTATCATTACAATTAAATGTGAAAATTATATTTATATTTCACCTGTTTTATTGTATAATGTAAGTATTACAAATTGGAGGAAATATATGAAACAAAAAGATATTATAAATATGATACAAATATTAAAAGCTACTTATCCAGATGCTAAATGCAGCTTAGACTTTACAACTCCCTTCGAGCTACTGTTTGCGGTAGTTTTATCTGCCCAATGTACGGATAAAAGAGTTAATTTAACAACACCAAATATATTTAATAAATATAATACACCACAAGCAATTGCTGATATTCCAATATCTAATTTAGAAAATTTAATTCATCCATGCGGATTTTATAAAACAAAGGCAAAAAACTTGAAGGCAGCAGCTCAAAAAATAATCTCAGATTTTAATGGTCAAGTTCCAAATAATATGGAAGATTTGATGAGCTTACCTGGAGTTGGTAGAAAAAGTGCTAATGTAATAATGCTAGAAGCATTTAACATGCCTCAAGGTATTGCCATTGATACACATGCTAAGCGTTTATCTAATAGAATTGGCTTATCTTCTGAATCTGATCCTAAAAAAATTGAAGAGGATTTAATAAAAATAATCCCTGCCGAATATTATAAAGATATAAACCACTTATTCATGTGGCACGGCAGGAATACTTGTACTTCTCAAAGTCCTAAATGTGAAAACTGTTGCATAAAAAAATATTGCAAGCATTATTGTTGACTTTTTTAAAATTTGCATATATATTAAAAATATATTAAGAAAGGGGGACTTTATATATGTTAAGTTCAAAAAAATCAAGAATCAAACTTATTGCTTTACTATTAGCAATATTTATTTCTATTTCTACTATAGCTTTTGCAGTATCTACAGAATCTGAAGTTGTTACTACTTCCATAGACGAAAATACTTCAGAAGCCGTACCAATTTCATTAGATGATGAATCTAATCCTGTTGTTACTTCTGCAAATGAAGAAAACGTGGATCTTATCAGTGCATTACCAGATGCAATAGATTCAGACTTATTCAAATTTGAAAATATTTCTAATATAAATACCGATGTTTCTGGAAATGTTTTCATAATGGCTAAAGAGGTAAACATTAATAGCTACATAGAAGGAAATGTTTTCATATTAGCTGAAAGTGTTAATATTGGAGAAGATGCAGTAATTGCTAACTCTGCTTTTATCTGTGCAAAAGATATTAAAATTGCTGGTACAATAGCAGATTTATACTGTACTGCTAGCAATGTACAAACAAATACAACTTCTTTAATAGTAAGAACTGCTAATATTGCTGGTGCTTCTGTAGAATTAAATGGTCATATTATGAAAAATGCAAATATCAGCTGCGATTCAATCGTTGTAAACGACACAGCTAAAATTAATGGCAATTTATCATATTCTGCTCCATCTGAAATTTCTATAAACGAAGCATTAGTAGACGGAAGCGTTACTTTTGATAAAGTTGATTCTGAACAATTAGCAAAAGATAGAGTATCATCATATGTTAAAGATTTATTATCAGCATTAATATTAGCTTTAATAGTAGTATTAATTGTAGTATTCGCGGCACCTAAATTTGTTGAAAAAGAGCATTACATCTTAACTAAGAAAACTTTAGTATCTTTAGGTTGCGGAGCTTTGGCTATGATTGTTGTTCCATTGGCTTGTTTATTACTATTGTTCACAATAATTGGAATTATACCAGCTATCGCTATATTCTTTACTTTTGTATTTGCAATAGCTATAGCACCTGCAATAGTTGCTATTCCTTTAGGAAAAATGCTATGCAACAAATTTAATAAAAAATCAAATGGATATCTTGTACTAATGAGCATAATATGTGTACTTGTAATAAACCTAATAACAAGTATTCCTATTATAGGCGGTTTCTGCACTTTAATAGTTGCACTATTTGGATTAGGAATATTTACATACTTAATATTCAATAATAAAAAAGTTTCTGCAAATGAAAATACAGAAACAATTGAATCTAAATAGATTTAATGAACTCATCGTTATGATGAGTTCATTTTTTATCTTAATTCTCTTATAATTTTACCATAATCATTTGATTCTAATATTGCAGTTCCAGCCACTAATATATCTGCGCCAGCAGCTATAATTTCTTGGGAGTTTTCCACTTTTATTCCTCCATCTGCCTCTATATCAAAATCTAATTTTTCTTCTGTTCTGTATTTATCTAATTCTTTTATTTTCTCGATAGTATCTTTAATAATTTCCTGTCCACCTTTTCCAGGCTCCACTGTCATAACTAATACTACATGTACATATGGTAAAAATTTTTTTATTTTTTCCACATTAGTTTTTGGCTTTATTGCTAAACCTACTCTTCTGCATTTTGTTTTTGCATATTCTATTGTTTTCATTACCTCTTCATCATTCTCCAATGCTTCATAATGAAATGTAATAATATTAGGAGCAAATATAGCATAGCTATCTATATAGTTTTTAACATTTTTAACCATCAAATGTACATCTTTAGGCACTTTCGTAATATGATCTAAGTACTCACTATATTCAAGCATAATATCATGCGTATCATTTTTTACAAATTCACCATCCATCACATCTATATGAAAATAGTCTGTTTTCGCTTTTTCTAAATCATAAATTGTATCTATAATTTTTTCTTTTTTTGCATTTAAAATTGATGTAGCTATTTCTACCATCTGTGTTCCTCCTTATCCTTTAATTCATTATATATTTTGGTATAATTTTCATATCTGGTTCTAAATATTTTATTCTCTATGCATGCTTCTTTTACCCCACATTCATTTTCTTTTATGTGATTACATCCTATATATCTGCAATAACTCATATATTTACCAAATTCTATAAAATATTTATCCAAATTATCAGATTCTATTTCACCAATATCAAATGTAGAAAATCCTGGTGTATCTGCTATATAAGAATCTTCATTTAATTCATATAGTTTAATTGCTGTTGTGGTATTTTTCCCTTTTTTATTTTTTAAGCTTATTTCGCCTTCTTGGGTAACATTCTTTTCAAATATTTTGTTTATTAATGTTGATTTTCCAACTCCAGAATTTCCCGAAAACGCGCTAACATTGTTCTTTAAGCTCATTATTAATTCATCTATTCCGATTCCTAATTTAGCATCTGTTTGAATTACTTTATATCCTATTTTAGTATACTCTTCACTGATTTTCATGAAATCATTTTTCTCATCTAAATCTATTTTATTTAGCACTATAATTGGCTTTACTTTCATATACTCAGCAAAGGCTAATTGCTTGTCTAGCATTAGTAAATCTGGCTTTGGATGTTTACTAGATACCACTAGTACTATCTGGGTTAGGTTCGCCATCTTGGGTCTTTTTATATAGTTTCTTCTAGGCTTTATTTCTTCTATTACAGCTATTTTTTTCTCTTCTTCTAATACTTCAATTTCTACTATATCACCAACCACAGGAGTTATATCATCTTTCTTAAATCTTCCTCTTGCACTTGCTTCATATATTTTATCATTTACTTTTATTCTATATAAATTTGATATATTTTCTACAATAAACCCTTCCATTTTTCCTCCATATCTTATTTAAAAATAGTAACCGAACTTTAAAATTCGGTTACGCCTTTTATTCAAATGTGTAATTTGATGTTGTATTTAAATTTATATCAAATTGTCCTTTTTGTAATACATCATTTAAATATACTCTAACTGTAATTGTTCCTTTTCCACTAACAGTAATTTCTTTATTTGTAGTGTTTAAATCCACATCTTCTTCACATACTTTATCTTCTCCAACTTTTACTCTTAATTTCTTTGTTTTAACTACATCTGTTGAATTTGTACTTTCTGAATATCCGCCTGTTAATGATTTTATATTTATTCTTAATTTTGCTTCCTTTGTTTCTTCAAATTTGTTTACAGTAATTGTTATTGTGCTTTCTTCATCTATTTCTTTTCCTGCATTTACACTTTGCTCAACTACTACACCATTCTCCTTAGAAGTATCTGATGTTGTTTTTATTTCTACTTTGAATTTCTTTTCAGTAAGAATTTGTTTTGCTTCAGCTTCTGTTTTTCCTAAAACTGAAGGTACTTCTACTTGTGTAGTTCCTGTACTTACATGTATTTTTACTACATCACCCGCATTTGCAGTAGTAGTAGCTGCAATTTCTTGGCTTATTACTATTCCAGCTTCTACAGTTTTGCTTGCTTCTTCTACCTTTTCTACTGTAAGCTTAGCAGCTTCTAATGTAGCTACTGCATCATCATATTTCATTCCAATTACTTTCGGAACTGTAGTAGTTTCTGTTCCCTTGCTGATTATTACATTTACTGTGCTTTTTTCTTTTATTTTAAAGTTTATAGAATATCCTGGTTCTTGAGATATAATTCTGCCAGCTTCTACTTCTGAGCTATATTTCTCATTTATTTTATTGTATTTAACATTTATTTTAGCTAATTCCTCTTTTGCTTCTTCCTCAGTTCTTCCAACTAAGTTAGGAATTTGAACTTCTTTTGGTGTTGTTATTTTACTTACTAATGCTGTTCCTCCAAATGCTAATGCAAATAGCACAACACATAATAAAACTATTGCAACACCTTTCATTTTAGGATGCTTTTCAAAATATAGTGCTAGCTTTCCTTTTTTCTTTTTATTATTATCTTTTTTATCTAGCATATCATCTGTAATTGCATCCATTCTTCTTGTTAATCCATCGTTCATTTCTTCTTCAACAAATTCACCATTAGGTTCTTTTAAAGCTCTTCTTAAATCACTAATCATTTCTGCTGCTGTTTGGTACCTCGCCATAGGCTCTTTTTGCATTGCTTTTAATATTATATCATTAAGAGCTGTTGGTATATTTTTATTTATTTCTATTGGTGGTACTGGCTTTTCTTGCATATGCATCAAAGCTACAGAAACTGATGTATCTGCATCAAAAGGTACTTGCCCTGTTAGCATTTCGTACATAACTACACCTAATGAATATATATCAGATTTAGCATCTGTATATCCACCTTTTGCTTGCTCTGGCGAAAAGTAGTGTACTGAACCAATAGTTGTTCCAAATGCTGTTATTGTAGAATTCGAAACCGCTTTTGCAATTCCAAAATCTGTTACTTTTGCTACCCCATCTTCTGTAATTATTATATTATGTGGTTTTATATCTCTATGAACTATATTATTTTTGTGAGCTACCTCTAAAGCTGATGCTATTTGAATTGCTATATTTGTTGCCCATTTCCACGAAATCGGGCCATTCTCTGTTATTATTTGCTTTAAAGTTTTACCTCTTACTAATTCCATTACTATATAATATATATTATCTTCATTTCCTACATCATATATAGATACTATATTAGCATGTGATAAGCTAGCTGCTGCTAGTGCTTCTGTATTAAAACGTTTTACAAATTCTTCATCTGTAGTAAATTCCTCTTTTAATACTTTTACTGCAACATGTCTATTTAAAACTAAATCTTTTGCAGTATATACTGTTGCCATTCCTCCCACGCCAGTTTTTTCTAAAATTTCATATCTATTTGCTATGGTTCTTCCTATTAAATTCATATGCTTCTCTCCTCATTTAATATAATAATAACTGTAATATTATCATAGCCGCCATTTTCATTCGCTTTATTTACTAATTTTTCCACCGCTTCTTCTGGAGCATGATTAATTATATCATATATTTCATTATCTCTTAACATATTAGTTAATCCATCTGTTGTCATTACCACTATATCATCTTTTAAAAATGTTTTTACATAAATATCGGGTTCAACACTTGCTGTGCAGCCTAAAGCTTTTGTTAGCATATTTTTCTTTGGATGGTTATATGCTTCTTCCTTTGTTATAGTGCCATCTTCTATTAAAGTTTGCACATAGCTATGGTCTGTTGTTATTTTACTCATAAAATTTTTTCTGATTCTATAAACTCTACTATCACCAACATGTGCAACATACATATTACTATTATATATTAAACAAATATCCAAAGTAGTACCCATTCCACTCAAATCTTTTTGACTATTTGATTTTTTATAAACTACTTCGTTTGCATATTCTACTGTTTTTTGTAATAAATTTATTATGCTCTCTTTTGATTGCTTGTACTTCTCGAAGTTTTTGAATATATATTCTTTTGAAGCTTCTGTTGCCATTTTGCTTGCAACTTCACCAGCATTATATCCACCCATTCCGTCTGCTATAATATACAAGTTTATTTCACTATTTGGATCTGACACATAATAATAATCTTCATCTAATTTTCTTTCTTGCCCTATATCTGTTTTTGCAAAAGCTTTCATTATTCCCCTCCTATCTATTTTGTTTCTTTTAAATTTTTCCTTCTTAATTGCCCACAAGCTGCATCTATATCTGATCCAAGCTCTCTTCTTATTGTAGCAACTATTCCATGGTCATTTAAGTAGTCCCTAAATTTTATAATGTTTTCATTTGAACTTTTTGTAAATTTGCCATTTTCAATTTTATTTATTGGTATTAAATTTACATGGCATAACATTCCTCTTAATAATTTTACTAACTCTTGAGCATCTTGTAAATTATCGTTATTGTCTTTTGCCAATGCATATTCAAATGATATTCTTTTATTAGTCATTGATATATAATCTTTACATGCTTGCATCAATTCTTTTATATGATAGCTGTTATTAACTGGCATCATGGCTGATCTTTTTTCATCGTTTGTAGCATGTAATGATACTGATAGTGTACATTGAATATTTTCTTTTGCCAAATCGTATATTCTAGGAACCAAACCACTTGTAGAAATACTAATGTGCCTTGCTCCTATATTTAATCCTTTAGGATTATTTAGTATTCTAATTGCCTTTATTACATTATCATAGTTATCCAAAGGCTCGC
>USEX01000031.1 GCA_900553755.1 uncultured Clostridium sp. | reverse complement strand
AAAATTTAGTGCTAATAAATAAAAAATTTTAAGACATTTTCAAAAATGATTGACAATTTCACTTGACTTTTATAAATTATTTTGATATTATACTAATTGCTTATTAATTTATAAATTGCAGGTATAGTTTAGTGGTAAAACATAACCTTGCCAAGGTTAAGTTACGGGTCCGATTCCCGTTACCTGCTCCATATTAATTATACAGTGTAACCTTGTTACACATTTTTTATTAAAATAGTTATAATATTCAACTATAGTTAATATATTATATTAATGGCGACATAGCCAAGTGGTAAGGCACGAGTCTGCAAAACTCTGATCCCCGGTCCGAATCCGGGTGTCGCCTCCATAAAGAAGAAGAGGAAAAGATTGTTATTTCCCCTTCTTTTATTTTGTTTCTAAGCTTCTATTTTTTCAAAGTTTTAATAATCGCTTGTTCTTAATAATAGGATCTATGATTTATGTAACTATAAACGTAGCCTTATTAACAGTTATATTTATAATATGCACATAACTTTAATATTGGTCAAACGAAACTCTATAAAATATGCCATGCTATATGTCTTTAAATTCTTCTTGTACTAATTCTAAAGATTTTTTAAATATAATTGACTTTGTTTTTCATAAGTTATAAAATATATTCACAATATTAGAATGTGTATTATTCAGTACATTCGCAAAGGAGATTCAATATGATAATACTTTTAGATGCTATGGGTGGCGATAATGCTCCAGATGCTAATATTAAAGGTGCAGTAAATGCAATAAATCAAATACAGGCTGAATTATGGCTAATCGGAAAAGAAGAAGTTATTCGAAATCGTTTTAAAGAACTTTATAATAAATCTATGGAAGAAATATCTCCAAGATTGAAGATATATAATGCTACAGAAACTATTGAAATGGTTGATACTCCAACTGTTGCAATTAGGCAAAAAAAAGATTCTTCTATGGTCGTTGGTTTTAATCTTTTAAAAGAAGGTAAAGGTGATGTATTTATTTCAGCTGGTAACTCTGGTGCATTGCTTACAGGAGCTACTTTGTTAATTGGAAGAATCAAAGGTGTTGATAGGCCTGCTCTTGCTGGAATTCTGCCATCTTATCACAAAAGATTAGTTTTAATGGACTGTGGTTCCAATACAAATTGTAAACCAATAAATTTATTGCAATTTGCTCAAATGTCTAGCATATATATACATGATACTTTAAGAATAGAAAATCCTGCAATTGGCTTACTTAATATCGGAACTGAAGAAACAAAAGGAAATGAATTAATTAAAGAAAGCTATAAATTGCTAAAAGAAAAATCACCAGCACTAGGAATTAATTTTATTGGAAATGTAGAAGGCAGAGATGCTTTTTCTGGTAAAGTAGATGCTATAATTGCTGATGGATTTACTGGAAATATCTTTCTAAAAACTGTAGAAGGAATGGGAAAATTAATAAAAAAATCTTTATCTGAAAGTTTAAAGAAAAATATTTTATCTATGTTAGGCTCTATTCCAACTCTTCCGGCAATTAATAGATTCAAAAAGATGATGGATTATAAAGAATATGGTGGAGCTCTTTTCTTAGGAGTAAAAAAACCTGTTGTAAAAGCTCATGGCAGTAGTGATGAAAAATTATTTGAATTCACAATAAAACAAGCTGAGCAATTTGTAAATAATAAAACTGTTGAAAAATTAACAAATGCTCTTGACCCAACTGCACAAACAAAAATGTAATTTTATTCCATAAAAAATAACACTTGTATACATTTACAAGTGTTATTTTTATTGTATATTATCAAAATTATTTTAATTCGATAACAGCTCCTGCTTCTGTGAATTTAGCTTTTAATTCTTCAGCTTCTTCTTTAGAAGCTCCTTCTTTAACTGTTTTTGGAGCACCATCAACTAATTCTTTAGCTTCTTTTAATCCTAAACCTGTTGCATCTCTAACAACTTTGATTACTTGGATTTTGTTTGCTCCTACGTCTGTTAATACTACATCAAATGATGTTTTTTCTTCAGCTGCTGCTGCAGCTCCACCTGCTACAGGTGCTGCAACTGCTGCTGCAGATACTCCATATTTTTCTTCTATTCCTTTTACTAATTCAGCTAATTCAGCTACTGATAAAGCATCTATGCTTTCTAATAATTCATCTATTTTTGCCATTTTAAAATTCCTCCTTATTTTATTATTTATTGAACTTTACGTTCTTTCACGGCAATGTGAATATTTTTTGCTCAAACTAAGCGTTTTCTTTTTGAGCCTTTACTTGATCAAGTGCAACTGCAAGTTTCGTAATATTTCCAAGTAATGCACCAGCAAGTTTTGCAAGTAATTCTTGTCTTGATGGTAATTTAGCAAGAGTTATTATTTCTTCTGCTGTCATAACTTTTCCTTCTATTATACCACCTTTAATTTTATAGAATTCATGTGTTTTTGTGAAGTTGTATATTGCTTTAGCTGGTTCTAGGTAATCTTCCTTTCCTATAACAACTGCTGTTGGTCCTACTAATAAACTATCTAGTTCATTGTTTCCATTTAAATCTAAAGCTCTTCTTGTTATATTGTTCTTTATAATTTTGTATTCAGCATGTGAGTCTCTTATTGCGTTTCTTAATTCTGTATCATCAGAAACTGTTACTCCTCTATAATCTGTTAAAAGTACTACTTTAGCTTCTTTTATTTCTTCAGCTAATTTTTCTACTTCTGCTTTTTTTACTGCTATATTTTTTTCATTTGCCATTTTTAATTCACCTCCTGGTTTTGTTTTTATTGGATACACAATCCCAAAAAATAAATCCAATCCGTATAGCCTGAGGCTATAAAGATTGGATAATCCGTTCTCTATGCCTCGGTAGGACTTATCTTAATGCCTACTGTCTATGGCTATATATCATAAATTATTTTTGATCAATATACATACTTGGACCCATTGTTGTAGAAATTGCAACACTCTTAATGTATTGTCCTTTTGCTGCTGCTGGTTTTGCTTTGATTATAGCATCTATTATAGTGCTATAGTTTTCAGCTAATTTTTCAGTTCCAAATGAAACTTTTCCAAATCCTAAGTGAATAATGTTGTTTTTGTCCAATCTATATTCTACTTTACCAGATTTAATTTCGCTTATAGCTTTTGTAACATCCATAGTTACTGTTCCTGATTTAGGGTTTGGCATTAAGCCTTTTGGTCCTAATACTTTACCTAATCTGCCTACAACACCCATCATGTCTGGTGTTGCAACTATAACATCATAATCGAACCAGTTTTCTTTTTCAATTTTTGGTATTAATTCTTCTGCTCCTACAAAATCTGCTCCTGCTTTTAAAGCTTCGTCAGCTTTTTGACCTTTAGCAAATACTAATACTCTTTGTGTTTTTCCTGTTCCATTTGGAAGTACTGTTGTACCTCTTACTTGTTGGTCAGCATGCTTTGAATCTACACCTAATTTAACATGTAGTTCAACTGTTTCATCGAATTTTGCTTTTGGCATTTTTTCGATTAATTCTAATGCTTCATTAGCGCTATATAGTTTTGTTTTATCAACTAATTTTGCACTTTCTGCATATCTTTTTCCTTTTGACATTATTTCCTCCTTTTGGTAATATCGAGCTTATAGCTCTCCCAATTTAATATTATTCTGCAACTACAACACCCATAGAACGAGCTGTACCTGCTACCATGCTCATTGCAGCTTCAAGTGATGCTGCATTTAAATCAGGCATTTTTTGTTTAGCTATCTCTTCTACTTGTGCTTTTGTAATTGTTGCAACTTTTTCTTTATTTGGCTTTCCAGAAGCCTTTTCTATTTTAGCAGCTTTTTTAATTAATACTGCTACTGGTGGTACTTTTGTAATGAATTCAAAAGTCTTATCTTTATAAACTGTTATAACAACTGGGATTATCATTCCAGGTTGGTTTGCAGTTCTATCATTAAATTCTTTAACAAATTGCATGATGTTTACACCACTACCACCTAATGCTGGTCCTACTGGTGGAGCTGGTGTAGCTTTACCTGCAGGTATTTGTAATTTAATTACATTTGTGATTTCTTTCTCTGCCATTTCTTGCACCTCCTTTTAGTATTGTATATTAAACAAAATAATTTATTAAATAGATTAAGTTAAACTTAAATCTTTTAAACATATTTATTGTACCTTCTGTACTTGTGAAAGGTCTATATCTACTGGAGTTTCCCTTCCAAACATTGAAACCAATACTTTTACTTTATGTTTTTCTTTGTTTATTTCTTTTACAACTCCAATATAATCTTTAAATGGTCCATCTATTATTTGTATTGAATCATTTACGTCATAATCAACTTTGACTTCTGATATTTCAAATCCCATCTTCCTTATTTCTTCTTCAGTAAGTGGAATAGGATCTGTTCCAGAACCAACAAAGCCAGTTACACCTCTAGTATTTCTAACAATATACCAAGTTTCTTCTGTAACTATCATTTTTATTAGAACATATCCTGGAAAAACTTTCTTTAAGTTTGCTTTTCTTTTTCCATCCTTAATTTCTATTTGTTCTTCCATTGGAACAACTATATCAAAAAAGTATTCTTCTAATTCTTGGTTTTTTATTTTCTTTTCAAGGTCTGTCTTTACTTTGTTTTCATATCCTGAATATGTATGTACTACATACCATCTAGGCACTAATTCTTCTTGAGACATACTTAATAAGCCTCCCTTTAATAATTATTCGTCATTTTCTACAGTTTGGTCTTCAGTTGATTCTGTAGTATTTTTTTCGCTGCTTGTTACTTCTTGTTCAGTGTTTTCACTTTCTGTATTCTCAGTATCAGTGCTATTAATTGTGTTAGATGCTATTGATTTTAATCCATTTACTCCTAATGCACTTATTTTCTCAAAGCATACATCTAACGCAAAAACTATTACCCCAACTAAAAGAACTATAGTAATAACTGCTAAAGTATTATTTACTAATTGCTTTGATGTTGGCCAAATTACTTTCTTTAATTCAGCCTTTGTATCTTTAAAGAAATTTTTATTATTTTTTGCCGTTTTTGTTTTCTTTACTTTACTTTCTTTGCTTTTTGCTTCCTTAGGCATAACTTTTCCTCCTTAAAGGACTATTTTGTTTCCTTGTGTGTAGTACGTTTTTGACAAAACTTACAATACTTTGTTATTTCTAATCTATCTGTATTGTTTTTCTTGTTTTTTTCTGTCATATAAGTTCTTCTTTTACATTCTGTACATTCCAATGTTATTGGTTCTCTTGCTCCTTTTGCAGCCATTTTATACACCTCCAGCCATTATTAGCTTTTTTCTAATTCATACAAGCATATGCCATATCGCATATGCTTAAATATTTTATCACGTATTCGCTTATATGTCAATTGTTTGAAGCTATTTTTTCTTCTTTTTTTGAACCGAATATCCAAATTTTCCAATTTTCTTTCCTAATGGATAATATCCTCCATTAGCATACGCTATTAAATTGCACTTACTTATATCAAAACTTCCGTTTTTGTCTATATATCTATTATCAACATCTATTGAAAGAACGTCTGCAATAAACATGTCATGGCTTCCTAGTTTAACTATTTCTCTTACTTTGCATTCAACACAAACTGGACTTTCTGAAATTAATGGAGCTTTAACAAAATTTGCTTTTTCTTTGTGTAAGTGCATTTCTTTGAATTTATCTACTTTTGCACCAGTCTTTGCTCCACACCAATCAGTTGTATAAGCCAATTCTTGATTTGTTAAATTTATTACAAACTCACCATTTTTCTTTATAATATCATGTGAATATCTTTCTGGTCTGACTGATATATAACATGTTGCTGGATTTGTATTCAAGATTCCAGTCCATGCAACAGTAATAATATTAGCTTTTTCCATGGTTCCACATGACACCATTACAGCAGGAATTGGATATATAAATGTTCCTGATTTCCACATGGTTCTTTCTACTTTTTTATTATTATTTATCTTCTTCATCATTTATATCTCTCTCTTTTTTATCTTTCTCTGTTTCATAAAATTCATTTATTCTGTTTAAATAAAACATCGCAGTTGCAGCAATAGCATCATATTCTAATTCATATTCATCACTCGTATTAGTATAAGTATATGAATACAACTCTTCTGATTCTTTTCCTTTATCTGAATTTCTATGTTTTTTAGTATTATTGTTTTCTAATTCTTCCTTTTTATTGATTTGTGACTTTATTTCACCTATATATCCATTAAGATTTGATAAAGTTATATTATTTTCTGAAAGTAATTCTTCTATAACCATTCTCCTATACTCTGCATCATGCATCAAAATTGGACTTATATCTGAAAAAACAAAATAATCTTTCGTCTTTCCATTTTCATTCATTCTTATTATATAATTCTTTAAAAATTTCTTTTCTCCTGAAGCTAAAGTATAAATAAGTTTCCCTATTTCAGTTATCCCAACCCTTTTTATAAGTTTTTCGTTCTCTTTTAGTTCTTTAGAAGCTAAAGAATCTTTGATTACTTCCTTTGTCGTTTCATCGTTATTCTGTTGTAAAACTATATCATATACAAAATTAAATGGCTTTTTATTTTTTGTATAAGAATATTCAGGAGTTATCATCCATTTATGAACTAGAGAGGTCATATCATATTTTCTCTTGTTATCGCCTAAAATCTCTTCCTTGTACAATTCATCAAATCTGTCATATGTGCCATTTTCACCAGCTTCACAACTTTTTTGATAAAACAAGTTAACCATATCAAAAATTTTGTTAAACGTTCTTTTATCATATTTATATTTATTAGCCATACCAATCAAAGTTTGATCACGATTCCACTCAGACATTGGTCTTTTGGGATATCTTTTCCTCATTGCTAAATATTCTTCTAACATTGCACTCATATTAATTGGTTCTTGCTCTTTATTATTTATATTTTCCATAAATTTTCTCCTTATAATAAAAATTTTTTTGTTTACATAAAATATATTATAGCACACTTTTCCCAAATATGCAAATAAAAGTTAGATATGCCAATTTTTGTAACTAGTATATCTAACTTTTATTTATAAAAAAATAAAATCTGGCGAAGACCTATTTTCTCAACAGGGTAACCCGTAAATATCTTCGGCACTTAAGAGCTTGACTTCTGTGTTCGGCATGGGTACAGGTATTTCCTCTTAGTCATTTTCACCAGAAATATTATGCACTTTTCAGCACACTCAAAAATACATAGAAGTTTTATATCTTTCAGCTAAACTTGTGGTTAAGCCCTCGATTTATTAGTATTGGTCACCTTAATACATTACTGCACTTACAGCTCCAACCTATCTACCACATAGTCTTTATGGAATCTTACTATCTTACGATATGGGATATCTTATCTTAGGGTTGGCTTCACACTTAGATGCTTTCAGCGTTTATCCTTTCCATACTTAGCTACTCAGCCGTGCCTCTGGTGAGACAACTGATACACCATTGGTATGTCCATCCTGGTCCTCTCGTACTAAGGACAGCTCCCTTCAAATATCCTCCGCCTGCGACAGATAAGGACCGAACTGTCTCACGACGTTCTGAACCCAGCTCGCGTACCGCTTTAATGGGCGAACAGCCCAACCCTTGGAACGTACTTCCGCTCCAGGATGCGATGAGCCGACATCGAGGTGCCAAACCTCCCCGTCGATGTGAACTCTTGGGGGAGATAAGCCTGTTATCCCCAGGGTAACTTTTGTCCGTTGAGCGATGGCATTTCCA
>USEX01000030.1 GCA_900553755.1 uncultured Clostridium sp. | reverse complement strand
TAATTGAGACATTTTCTCAAATGATTTATTAAGACATTATCACAAATGAATTATAAATAATTACAAAAATAATAGATCAATATTGACAAAAAGGAAATAGGTGGTATAATAAGAATGTAGGTCAAAGAAAGTCAAAGTCAAAAAGGAGAAGAAATGAGAATATCAGATGTGATAGAAGAATTTATAAAAGATATGTTTGAAAGTGGAGATTCAATAGATATACAAAGAAATGAATTAGCAGAAAAATTTAATTGTGTGCCATCACAAATAAATTATGTGATATCTACACGTTTTAAACCAAATCAAGGCTATTATGTAGAAAGCCAAAGAGGCGGAGGCGGTCATATAACAATTAAGAAAGTTGCTATTACAAAAAGTAATTATTTAATGCATATAATCACTAATATGGGAGATAAAATAACCGCCCAAGAAGTTAGCATTTATATAAGCAATTTTCTATCATATAACATTATAAATGAAACAGTAGCAAAATTATTAAAAGTAGCAACAAGTGATAATGTACTAAATATTGATGCAAAGAAAAGAGATGAATTAAGAGCAAATATATTTAAAAATATGCTAATTAATTTAGTAGAAGACTAAAATAAACATATATTAAGGAGGTTGATAAATATGTTATGTCAAAATTGTGGTGAAAATGAAGCAAATATAAAATATACTCAAAATATAAATGGAGTAAAAAAACAAATGAATTTATGCGAAAAGTGCGCAAAAAAATTAGGATTAGATGGTTTTCAATTTAGTTTGCCAATACATTTTTCCGATTTCTTAGAAGACTTTTTCCAAACAGAAAATACAGATTTATTACCAAATTTTCTTACTCAGAATAATAATTTGTGCAAAACATGTGGAGAAGAATATGATAATTTTATAAAAACAGGCTTATTAGGATGCCCAGAATGTTATGATTCTTTTGAAAATAAAATAGATCCAATTCTAAAAAAATTACAAGGAAATACACGCCATGTAGGAAGAGGAATAAATAACAAGAACCAGAAAAACAGAATTAGCATCAACAAAAATCAAGATACTGAAAATGTAGCAAAAGCCGAAAAAACTGTAGAAGAAAAAATAGAGGAATTACAAGAACAGCTAAAAATTGCTATAAAAGAGGAAAGATATGAAGATGCGGCTAAGCTAAGAGACGAAATAAAAAATATGAAAAAAGAATAAGATGGAGGAATTGAAATGTCTAATTGGTATTTACAAAATGGTAAGGAATCAGATGTTGTGATAAGTACTAGAATAAGACTAGCTAGAAACTTATCGGGATTTCCTTTTGAGAATAAATGTGATAAAGAAGCTAAAAAACAAATATTAAATAAAATAGAAGAAATAGTTCCAAATATAGGCTATGGATTGCAATTATTAAAAATGAAAGACATGAATGACTTAACGAAAGAAGAACTTATAGAAAAACACTTAATAAGTCCAGATTTTGCAAATAAAGATGATGATGCTAGAGCTATAATCATAAATAATGAAGAAAATATTTGCATAATGGTAAACGAAGAAGATCACATCAGGATACAAGTATTCTCTGAAGGACTAGAAACTGAGAATTTGTTAAATTTAGCTATTGAGTTAGATAAAAAATTAGAAAAGTTACTAAATTACTCATATAGTGATAAATATGGATATTTAACAGCTTGCCCAACAAATGTAGGAACAGGCTTAAGAGTTTCAACAATGGTACATGTTCCAGCACTAGATAAAACAGAAAATTTAGGAAAAATATTAAGAATTGTAAATAATTTTGGAATGAGCGTTAGAGGAGTATATGGAGAAGGCTCAGATAGCAAAGGAAACATATATCAAATTTCTAACAACCAAACATTAGGTTTAACAGAGAAAGAAATTGCAAAAGATGTGTTAAATATTACACAAAAAGTAATAGAGCAAGAAAGAATAGCACGTAAATATTTAGGAAAAACTGGTTTGGAATTAGAAAACCAATTATATAGAGCGTTTGGACTTATGATGTACTCGAAAATGATAACATTAGATGAATGTATGGACTTATTATCCGATGTGAAATTAGGAACAGATATGGGAATAATAAAAGAATTGGATGATGGAAAAATAAAAAAGTTATTGTTGTATACTAAACCTGCTAACATGCAGAGATATTATGGACAGACCATGGGAAAAAGTGAAGAGAACATTAAAAGGGCAGAATTAGCACAACAAATTATAAGCGAAAAATAATTTAAGAATGAAGGTGATACTATGAAATATAAATTTACAAATAGTGCTCAAGTGGCATTGGAAACAGCGACTAATTTAGCTATAAAATTAGGTCATGATTATGTGGGAACAGAACATATATTGTATGGTTTAGTTGAAGAGCCTAACGGAGTTGCAGGAAGATTATTAGAAAAGCAGGGAATTACAAGCGAGAGTATATTAGAACAAATAGAGAGACTAATAGGGGAAAATCCAGTAAACGTTCTATCTGTTGAAGATATAGGATTTACACCAAGAACAAAAAGAGTTATAGAGAATGCCTTTATAGAAGCTAGAAAGTTAAATAGTGAGTATATAGGAACAGAACATTTATTAGTTGGAATTATGAGAGAAGGCGATAGTGTAGCTGTAAGGATAATGATGAATTTGAATGTAGCTCCTCAAAAAATATACAGTGAAATAGTAAAATTAATAAAAGAAGGAGAGGAAGCAAATTCAGATAATAATAAAACTTATGGAAGCTTTAATTCAACACCAACATTAAACCAATATGGAACAGACTTAACAAAGAAAGCACAAGAAGGAAAATTGGACCCTGTGATAGGAAGACAAAAAGAAATAGAAAGAGTCGTGCAAATTCTATCAAGAAGAACCAAAAATAATCCTTGCTTAATAGGTGAACCAGGTGTCGGAAAAACAGCTATAGCCGAAGGACTTGCTCAAAGAATAATACAAGGAGATATACCAGAAACATTAAAAAATAAAAGAGTAGTTAGCTTGGATATATCTGGAATGGTTGCTGGCGCTAAATA
This sequence comes from uncultured Clostridium sp., assembly GCA_900553755.1. Classification (GTDB taxonomy): domain Bacteria; phylum Bacillota; class Clostridia; order TANB77; family CAG-508; genus UMGS1901. The sequence continues at coordinate 4,888 of USEX01000030.1, read as the reverse complement.
TAGAGGCGACTTTGAAGAGAGAATAAAGAAAACATTAAATGAAGTAAAAAAAGCCGGAGATGTAATTCTATTTATAGATGAGATTCATACTATAGTAGGTGCAGGTTCTGCAGAAGGTGCTGTTGATGCTGCAAACATACTAAAACCTTTACTAGCTAGAGGAGAAATAAATGTAGTAGGTGCAACAACAACAAATGAATATAGAAAATATATAGAAAAAGATGCAGCTTTAGAAAGAAGATTTAGTCCTGTAATGGTAGAAGAACCTAATAAAGAAGATGCTATAAAGATCCTTGAAGGATTAAGAGATAAGTATGAAGCACATCATAATGTAAAAATTCCAGATGAGTCTATAAAAGCAGCGGTAGAATATTCTATAAGATATGTAAATGATAGATATTTGCCAGATAAAGCAATAGATTTAATAGATGAAGCGGCTTCTAAGGTGAAAATGAAAACATATACAAAACCAGATTCATTAAAGAAATTAGATGACGAAATAGAAAAACTAACAAGAGAAAAAGAAGAAGCAATAGCCACACAGAACTTTGAAAAAGCAGCTAATTTAAGAGATAAAGAAAAAAATAAAAAGAAAGAGTTGGAAGAAAAGCAAGAAAAATGGAAAAATACTAATAACAAAAAAGTTAGTATAGTAACAGCTGAAGATATAGCAAACGTAATAGCAACTTGGACAGGAATACCAGTAAATAAGATTACTGAAAGTGAGAATGAGAAATTAAAAAATCTAGAAGAAAATTTGCATAAGAGGGTAATAGGACAAGACGAAGCTGTAACAGCTATTGCTAAAGCAATAAGAAGAGGAAGAGTAGGGTTAAAAGATCCTAATAGACCAATAGGTTCATTCTTATTCTTAGGTCCAACTGGTGTTGGAAAAACTGAATTATCAAAAGCATTAGCTGAAAACCTATTTGGAAATGAAAACACAATGATAAGAATAGATATGTCTGAATTTATGGAACCACATTCTGTAGCAAAACTAATTGGTTCACCTCCAGGATATGTGGGATATGATGAAGGTGGTCAACTAACAGAAAAAGTTAGAAGAAAACCATATTCTGTAATACTATTTGATGAGGTAGAAAAAGCCCACCCGGATGTAATGAATATGTTGCTTCAAATACTAGAAGATGGTAGGTTAACAGATTCACAAGGAAGAACCGTGAACTTTAAGAATACTGTAATAATCATGACATCAAATGTTGGAGCAAGATTAATTACAGATAGAAACAAATTAGGTTTTACAAATAATCAGAATGAAAAAGAAAAGAACAAGGAAGATTATGAAGAAACTAAAAAAGAAGTAATGGCAGAATTAAAGAAACAGTTCAGACCAGAATTATTAAATCGTATAGATGATATAATTGTGTTCCATAAGCTAGAAAACAAAGATATAGAGAAGATAATAGATTTAATGCTAAACCAAGTAAGCAAGAGAATGAAAGCTCAAGATATAGAAATTGAAATATCGGATGAAGTTAAAAAATTAATTGCAGAAAAAGGCGTTGATAATAATTATGGAGCAAGACCTTTAAGAAGGGCTATACAAAGTATGCTAGAAGATAAAATAGCAGAAGCAATATTGTATGGTATAGTGCAACCAAATAAAAAAGCTAAAGCAGTAGTTAAAGATGGAAATATAGTAATAGAATAAAGGAGACTAGATATGATAGCCTTAGTTACAGGTGCTTCCTCTGGAATAGGAAGAGATATTGCTAGAGAATTGGCAAAAAGGAAATATAATATAATTGCTGTTGCAAGAAACGAAGATGCGTTAAAAGAACTAAAGAATGAATTGGAAAAAGAATATGAAGTTAATGTAGATGTAAGAGCAATGGATTTGATTGATAGAGATGGGTGTAGAAAACTACATGATGATGTAAAAAGCCAATATGGAATAATTGATGTGTTAGTTAATGATGCGGGATTCGGAACCTGTGGCAAATTTACTGAAACAGATTTAGATAAAGAATTAGGAATGATAGATACAAATGTAGTTGCTCTTCATATATTAACAAAGTTATTCTTGATAGATATGGTGGAAGCGGATAAGGGACACATATTAAATGTGGCGTCAATAGCAGGGTTTATGCCTGGCCCGTTGATGGCAACATATTATTCTACAAAATCTTATGTTGTAAGATTAACACAAAGCATAAGGCAAGAATTATTTATGCAAGGGTCACATGTAAAAATTAGTGCATTATGCCCAGGACCAGTTAAAACTAATTTTAATAAAGTGGCTGATGTTAAATTTAATTTAATGGAAGCGGATAGCAAATATGTAGCAAAATATGCTGTAAAACTAATGTTTTTAAATAGAACATTAATATTTCCAAGTTTTTTCATTTGGATGGGAAGATTACTTGCAAAAATTTTTCCAGATCAAATATCTGCATTTGTGTGCTATTTTGCACAAAGAAGAAAAATATCATAATAAAAATTACTCCTTGAATAATAGAAAATCTATTGCTTAAGGAGTAATTATTTATTTAATCTTTATTTATTATCATTGGACCAATATTGGTAACGGTTCCAGCACCTAAAGTAATTACAATATCATTTGGCATTACTCTGTCCCTAATATATTTAGCTATTTCATTAAAATCTGTCATGTAAATAGCATGCTTTTGAACTTTGTTAATCAAATTTACTAAATCTTGAGAAGAAACGCCTAATGTATCAGACTCTCTGGCTGCATAAATATCAGTAACAATTATGTTGTTAAATCCGCTTAAAGATTGAGCAAATTCGTTTAATAGGCTCTTTGTTCTACTATATGTGTGAGGTTGGAAAATTACCCAAGATCTATTGAAATCCTTTTGCATCATTGCATCATATGTAGCTTTTATCTCAGAAGGATGATGAGCATAGTCATCATATACTGTAGCGTTATTTATAGTTCCTACATATTCAAATCTTCTGTGTGCACCTGTATATTTTAATAGTGCGGATTTTAGTACTTCTTTATCTATTCCATATTCAAAACATGTTGCAATACATGCTAAAGCGTTGTATACATTGTGACGTCCTGGAACTGAAAGTTTGAATGTTTTAAAGAAAGTATTATTTCTATAAACATCAAAAGAAGGAAATCCATTACGGTCGAATTTTATGTTACGTGCAACAAAATTTGCTTTATTATTTTCCAAACTAAAAGTTACAGCTCTAGCTTTAGTGTATTTAAATAAATCAGAACAGTATTCATTATCTATATTTAAAACTAATAAACCATCTTGAGGCAATAATTCTACATATTTAACAAAAGATGATTTGATATGTTCAATATCCTTAAAATAATCCAAATGGTCATTATCAATATTTAATATTATTTCAGTTTTTGGATGGAACTTTAAAAAGCTTTCTACGTATTCACAAGATTCTAATATAAAGTATTCACTATTTCCAACTCTGTAATTTCCATTTATAGATTTTAAAATAGCTCCAACTTGAACGCTAGGGTCTTTATGAGCTTCAATAAAGCAAGTAGCTATCATAGAAGTTGTAGTAGTTTTTCCATGTGTTCCTGAAATGCAAATGGAATCATTGAAAGCCTTTGTAATCATTCCTAAAAAAGTAGATCTTTCCATTATAGGAATATTTAAACGCCTAGCTTCTTGCAACTCAGGGTCGCTATCTGAAACAGCAGCACTAAATACTACAAGATCACTTCTCCTTAAATTTATTAAATCATGACCAATAACTACTGGTATGTTTCTATTAATTAATTCATCAGTTAATTCTGAAGAGCTTGCATCAGAACCAGTTACGCAAAATCCCCAATTTTTTAAAAGCGCAGCAATACCACTCATACTTGTACCGCCAATACCTATCATATGTACATGCTTGTAATGCTTTAATTCTTCTAGATTAGCCACTATTATCGCTCCCTTATCTAAATTTTAATCGAAGTACATTATATAACGAAAATGTAATATTTTCAATAAAAAACATTAATTTTGATAATATAATATTAAAAAATAAATAAGATGTGATTAAAAATTAATATAAATAATTTGTAAAATAAAGAAGGGAAAAAGAAAAGAATGGAGAATAATATACTAGTACATAAAAATGTACTAATAAACATTGGAAGGTGGTACTCAAATGGAGATTACAGATGTACGTTTAAAAAAAATTAATACAAGTGGAAAAATGAAGGCAATAGCTTCTATTACAATTGATAATGAATTTGTTGTTCATGAAATCAAAGTTATAGATAGCCAACAAAAAGGAATTATAATTGCTATGCCTAGTAAAGGAAAAAATGGCAAATTTAATGATATTGCTCACCCTATTAAGAGCGAAACAAGAGAAAAAATAACAAAAGCAATAATGAAAGCTTACGAAGAAGCAGAAGATCCAGCACCAGTTGAGAACGAAGAAACAGATGCTGAATAAATATATAATTAGAATATTATAATGTATAGAATCATAATATTAAATGTCAGGTTTAATTATTATGGTTCTTTTTTTGAGTAAAAAAGAACACCCCCAGAATGCAGTCTGCATTCTGGGGGGAAGGACTTAGGCTTTGCTGCACTTGAAGCCGCAAGCTGTTAGCTTATAATAGAGGTCAGGATACATAGCATCCTGGTAGCTCACATAATAGGTACTGCCGATAGCCTTGGCGTTAAATAACTTAACACCCAAACTATCAAACAGTGCTACAACCTTTGAAAGGTCTTCTGACGTGAACAATACTCTAACGGGTGAAACAAAACTGGTGTACATAATAAAGACCATCCTTTTAAAAGAATTTGTTATTTATATTATAACATATCTGAAACAAAATTACAATATTTTCCAGTTAAAAAAACTAAAAAAACTTACAGCCATAAGAAAAATGACGAAAAATGTAATTAGATCG
>USEX01000029.1 GCA_900553755.1 uncultured Clostridium sp. | reverse complement strand
CTAAAAAGAATAACGATACTTATATGATTCGTATGATTGGAATTGTTGGTTACACAGGTTATAGAAAAGCAAATGAAGTTTTAATTAATGGTTTATTAAAATTAGAATATAGGGGCTACGATTCGGCCGGAATGGCTACAATAGAAAAAAATAAACTTATTATTAATAAAGAAAAAGGTAGAGTTGCAAATCTGCAAAATTTAGATTCAGTAAAGAATTTATATGGCACTTTAGGAATTGCACATACCAGATGGGCTACTCATGGTATTCCCTCTAAAGAAAATGCTCATCCTCACATGGATTGCTATAATACTTTCGCTGTAGTTCATAATGGAATTATAGAAAATTTTTCTGAACTAAAATCTTTCTTACAGGGATATGGATATACTTTTAAATCTCAGACAGATACCGAAGTTATCCCGAATTTAATTCATTATTATTACTCAACTAATTCCATTTTAGATGGTTTTGAAAAATTTCTAGATGCGGTTAAACGTACAGTAGATGATTTAAAAGGTAGCTATGCACTTGAAGTAATTTCATCCCTATTCCCAAATGAAATTATTGTTGTAAAAAAAGATAGCCCTTTGGTAATAGGAAAAGGGAAAAAAGAAAATTTTATTGCTTCCGATATCCCTGCCATTTTGCAATATACTAATGAATTTTATTTATTAGATGATAACGAGATTGCAGTAATTACAAGTAGCAATATAAGTTTCTATGATAATCATTTAGAGCCTCATAATAAAGAAATAAAAAATATAGAATGGGCTGCTTCTAGCGCTGATAAGAATGGTTATGAGGATTATATGCTAAAAGAAATATATGAACAACCAGTAGCAATAAGAGAAACTATCGGTTCTAGGCTTAAGACTGGTGAAATCTCTGTTTTTAATGATTTAGATATTTCCAAAAACTATTTAAAATCTATAAATAAAATATACATAGTAGCATGTGGTACTGCGATGCATGCTGGTTTGATTGGAAAAACTGTTATTGAAAAATTATGTAGAATTCCTGCAGAAGTTGATATTGCTTCTGAATTTAGATATAGAGATCCACTGGTTGATGAAAAAACTTTGTGCATTTATATAAGCCAATCTGGAGAAACTGCAGATACAATAGCAGCACTTCGCCTTGCAAAATCAAAAAAGGCAAAAACTCTTGCAATATCAAATGTTATTGGTAGTTCTATCACCAGAGAAGCAGATTACACAGTTTATACTCATGCAGGTCCTGAAATCGCTGTTGCCTCTACAAAAGCATATACTTCACAAGTAGTACTTATAACTATTTTAGGAATATATTTTGCTGAATTATTAGAGTCTTGTGAAAAAAATTTTTTAGAAAGCTTAAAATTAGAAATATTAAATTTACCTTCTAAAGTAGAATCTATCTTAGAAAATGCAAACAAAATAAAAGAATTTGCAAATAAAGTATATACTCAAAAAGATATGTTTTTCTTAGGTAGAGGAAATGATTATAATGTAGCTCTAGAAGGTTCATTAAAGCTAAAAGAAATTTCATATATTCATTCTGAAGCATATGCTGCAGGCGAATTAAAGCATGGTCCTATTGCCCTTATTGAAAATGGTGTAACTGTAATCGGAATTGTTACTGATAAACATCTTGTAGAAAAATCTATTAGTAATATTCAAGAAGTTATTACAAGAGGTGCAAGAACATTAATAATAACAAACCAATCACTTCCAAATATCAGCTTGGATTGTGTAATTAATATTCCTGTAACAAACGAGTTACTATCACCAGCACTTTCAGTTGTCCCATTGCAACTACTATCATACTATATCTCTAAAAGCAAAGGCTTAGATGTAGATAAACCGCGTAACTTGGCTAAATCAGTAACAGTTGAATGATTATAAGCAGTATTGCTCCTGGAATTCCAAGTATTCCTACTGTTACAGCAGTAATTAGGTTAATTCCTATATGAAAGCCCCACATCGTACCAATCAAGTTTATTATATAAATTAAAATTACTCCTATAATGGAATTTATTAATAATTTACAAATGAATTTAATTGGTACGATAAATATTTTCCCTATTATAAATATTCCTATCAAACACCCTACATATATCAAAATCATTTTTGCATCCAAGTTTAAATCACCTCATGCTAATTTATATGATTAAGCTTGGACAGATATACATTTTTTATATAACATCATATTTAATTTTATCTATTAAATTTAGCATTATTTTTTTATCTTTCGCCTTCTTTATTAAGTAATTCAATTTAGACTGATTTGCTTTAATTTGATATAAATAATAATCAATTAATTCTGCCTCAGCAAACTCGAAATTTTTTCTATTATTCTCTAATTCTATTTTAGTTTTTATTATATTTACAATTATCTCTCTTTTCTCTTCTTCCTCATTCACATCCTTTATTTTCTTTTCACTCACATATTCTTCGTAAATCATACTGCCTCCTACTTCACAAATAAATTTAATATATTAGACGTTAGTAAATTATTTGTTGCTTCTACTACTCCCAATTCTGCTTCTGCAACTTGTTTATCTAGTTTTCCTTATGCTTCTGTAAATGTTATAAATCCTAATGCAATCCCTAGCACCAAATCTCGCAATCTAAATGTAATACTTAAATTTGTTAAACTATCACTTAATAAATTTTCTATCAAATATAAAGCTATGGTTATAAAAATTACCATTGTCTCTCCTAATCAAAATTTAATTTACATGTTTATTATTTCTACTTTTTCCAGATTTATACACTTATTAAAATTTAACCATCTACTTCTTGCGCCTGTTGACATTTGCGATATTGTGTAATATAATATTATACATATTAAGAGAGACTATGGTTGGTGCAAATAGTTTAGGTTATATGTTGCCCTTATGTTTTTGCATAAGAGTGATTTTTTTATATAAAATAAATTTTAGGAGGAGCATTATGATAGATATTAAATTTTTAAGAGAAAACCCTGATGTTGTAAAGCAAAATATTAGGAATAAGTTTCAAGATCAAAAGCTTCCTTTAGTTGATGAAGTTATAGAGCTTGATCAAAAAAGTAGAGCTGTAAAATTAAATGGAGACGAGCTTCGTGCTAAACGTAATTCTTTAAGTGATAAAATTGGTTCTTTAATGAGAGAAGGCAAAAAAAAAGAAGCTGAGCAAACTAAGCTTGAAGTAAGAAAAATAAATGATGAACTAGCTGAGAATGAAAAATTAGAAGCTGAGTATTCTGAGGAAATAAAATCTAGAATGATGAAAATTCCAAACATTATGGATGGATCTGTTCCAATTGGAAAAGACGATTCTGAAAATGTTGAAGTTCAAAGATTTGGAGAAGCTACAGTTCCATCTTACGAAATTCCTCACCATGCAGATATTATTGCTAAATTTAATGGATTGGATAAAGAATCTGCAGGACGTACTAGTGGTGTTGGTTTTTATTATTTAATTGGAGATGTTGCTAGACTTCATGAAGCAATGCTTGCATGTGCCAGAGACTTTATGATAAAAGCTGGTTTTACTTATGCAATTCCTCCATTTATGATTCGTAGCGATGTTGTTACAGGTGTTATGAGTTTTGAAGAAATGGATGCTATGATGTATAAAATTGAAGGAGAAGATTTATATTTAATTGGTACTTCAGAACATTCTATGATTGGTAGATTCAAAGGTCAACTTATTAAAAAATCTGATCTTCCTATTAACATGACTTCTTATTCTCCTTGTTTCAGAAAAGAAATTGGTTCTCATGGTTTGGAAGAAAGAGGATTATATCGTGTTCATCAATTCGAAAAGCAAGAAATGATAGTTCTTTGTGAGCCTGAAGACTCTATGGATTGGTACAACAAAATGTGGAAACTTACAGTTGACTTATTCAGAAGCTGGAATGTTCCTGTAAGACAATTAGAATGTTGTAGTGGAGATTTAGCAGATTTAAAGGTAAAATCTTGCGACGTAGAAGCTTGGAGCCCAAGACAACAAAAATATTTTGAAGTTGGTAGCTGTTCTACTTTAGGTGATGCTCAATCTAGGCGTTTAGGAATTCGTGTAAAAGGTGAAAAAGGTAATTATTATCCACATACTTTAAACAACACAGTAGTTGCTACTCCAAGAGGATTAATTGCTTTATTAGAAAACAATTATCAAGAAGATGGAAGTGTTATAATACCTGAAATCTTACGTCCATATATGGGTGGCAAAGAGAAATTAGAACCAGCAAAAGATTAGTATAAACCAATCCCAGAAAGGAATTAGTTATGATAATAAAAAATCCAAAATTTGAAATTGGTGCTGTTAGCCCTAAACAATACCCTCAAAACGATTTACCACAAATAGTTTTAGTTGGTAAATCTAATGTTGGTAAATCTAGCTTTATAAATACTATGCTTAATAGAAAAAAACTAGCTAGGACAAGTAGTGAACCTGGAAAAACCAGGCAAATTAACTTCTATAATATAGATAATAAATTCTATTTTGTTGATTTGCCTGGATATGGCTATAGTAAAATGTCTAAGCAAGAACAAGCCAAGGTTGGCACTTTCATAGAAAAATATCTATCAACTAGCCCCAACATTGCCTTAATTGTATTTTTAATAGACATTCGCCACAACCCTTCTAGTAATGATAAACTTATGTATGATTACATTATTCATTGCAATTTACCTTGTTTAATTATTGCAAATAAAGCAGATAAAATCGCAGTTACAAAAGTAGACAATGAAGTTGCAAGATTGCAAAATGAGTTAAATCCCTTAAAGGATTTAACTTTTATCCCATACTCTTCAGAAAGACGCATATATTCTGAAAAATGTTGGGAAATATTGTCGAATTATGTTGAAAATTCTAATAATGTGTGATATACTAATATCACTCTAGGCTTCGAAAGAAGCTAAAATTCTTAAGGAGGTCCTTTTATGGATTTCGTAAAAAGTGCAACTCGTCAGACATTCAAATTCTATTGCCCGGCAGAGGAACGCAACAACATCATGAATCATGTCAATAACAAGTTTCATGATGTTCAAGTTACAGCATCGCCCCACGATGATAATATTATCATTGTAAATATGACAGGTAGTCGTATTTATGATTTCCAAGTTCGAGAGTTCTTGGAAATATGTGGTGCAGAAATTTACGAAGCTTAATGACCAGAAATGCGCTAGATAATAATCTAGCGCGTTTCTTTTTTATTTAATTATTTTATTTCTCTATAGCCTTTTTAATTCTCTTCTCTACAGATTCTTTTCCTAACACATGTAATATTTCATATAAATCCGGTGTATTTCTTCTCTTAGTAACTGCCACTCTTATTACTGTACTTATATCACCAACATGTCCTGGCCATTTTTCTGGTTCTTGCTTATATTGTTTTACTTCTCTAGCATAGCCTAATTCTTCTGCTAAATCCTTTATTTTATTGAACCATGTAGACTGGTCATCTTCCTCATCATAGTATTTTGATATATATAAATCCAATATTCTCTTTATTTCTTCTTTATCATTTATTTTGTCATAATCATATTTTTCATTTCCATTGAAAAACTTTTCATCATACATATATACTATACAATCTTTTACATCTGACCATTTTGCTATATCTCTACGAGGTTTAGATTTTCCTCTTTCTATATTCAATACTTTAATAGAATACTCTTTATCATTTAAAAGCTCTAATAATTCATTGTCGTGTCTCTCAGCCCATTTTATAGATTCAATATAAACTTGATCTGCTGTATATTTTGATATAACGTTTTTTGCAACATCTAAAAGTTTTACCATATCAAATAAAGCTCCACTAACACTCATTTTATTAATTTGAAAATCAAATTCATCTATAGTTTTATCTGGATTTTGTTTTCTCCATAATTCAAAATTTGAGTTTGCTATATTTAATAAATATTCTTTAACGGCTTCATTAGGTACACCTATTTCTTCATAGTAAGAAACTGCCGCTTCTGGGTCTTTCCTCTTACTTAATTTACGTTTATTTCCATTATCATTTTTCATAATTGGTGAAATATGTGCATATTTAGGAGCCTTGAATCCCATTTCATGGAATAATTGCAAATGTAATGGTACTGAAGATAACCACTCATCACTTCTTATTACAAGAGTTGTCCTCATCAAATGGTCATCCACTAAATGTGCAAAATGATATGTTGGAAGTCCATCTGCTTTTATTATTACTATATCTTGGTCATTCTCCGGAAAATCCACATTTCCTTTTACAACATCTTTGTGTCTAATTTTTCTATCTTCTCTTCCTGGTGATTTAAATCTAACAATATACTTCTCTCCATTTTTTATTCTTGTTATCATCTCATCAACAGATAAGTTTCTACATTTTGCCCATATTCCATAATATCCTGTTCTAACCCCTGCTGCTTCTTGTTTTTTTCTTAATTCATCCAACTCTTCTGGAGAACAAAAACATGGATATGCTTTTCCCATCTCTATAAACTTTTTAGCATATGCTTGATATATTTCTCTTCTTAAAGATTGCTTATATGGTCCATAATTTCCAATCTCTTCTGTTTGGTTTATCATTCCTTCATCTGGGTCCATAGCAAAATCTTTTAATGAATTTACTATATCAACCACACCATTCTCTATTTCTCTTTTTTGGTCAGTATCTTCTATTCTTAAAAAGAATACTCCATCTGTTTGGTTTGCCATTTTTCTGGCAACTAGAGCTTGGTATAAACCTCCTATATGCACAAAACCTGTTGGGCTTGGAGCGAACCTGCTTACAACTGCCCCTTCTTTCAAATTTCTTTCAGGATATTTTTCCTCATAATACTCTATAGGCTTTGCGTCTGGAAAAATCAAATTAGCTAAATATTTATAATCCATATTTCTTCTCTCCTTTTATTTAAATTTCCATTATAATTGGTAAAATCATTGGATCTCTTTTTGTTTTTTCAAATATATAGTCTCTTAATGTATCTTTCAAAGTAGACTTTATTGTTGACCAATCTGTGATATGTTTTTCTTCAAATTTAAATACTTCATCTTTTATAACTTTCTTTACATCTTCCATCAAATTCTCAGATTCTCTAACATATACGAAACCTCTTGATATTACATCTGGACCTGATACTATTTCTCCTGTGCTAGAATCCATTGTTAAAACAATTACAATTAAACCATCTTGAGATAAATGCTGTCTGTCTCTTAGCACTATATTTCCTACATCTCCAACTCCTAGCCCATCAACTAATACTTTTCCTGATGGAACTAATGTTGTGAATTTTGCTTCATTTTCATTCAATTCTAATGTTTTTCCATTAGTAGTTAAGAATATATTTTGAGCAGGTATGCCTAGTTTCTTAGCAGTCTCTGCATGTGCCATTAATTGTCTATACTCACCATGAACTGGTATAAAGTATTTTGGTCTTGCCAATGATAATATTAACTTTTGCTCTTCTTGGCATGCATGACCAGATACGTGTACATCTGCCAAAGAGCTATATACTACTTCTGCGCCTATCTTCATTAAATCATCTATTACCTTAGAAACTGATTTTTCATTTCCTGGTATAGGATTTGCTGAAATTATTACTAAATCGTTTGGAGTTATAGTTACTTTTTTGTGATTTCCTGAAGCCATTCTAGTTAACGCAGACATTGTTTCGCCTTGGCTCCCTGTAGTTATAATTACCAATTGATCATCAGTATAATTTTTTATCATATCTATATCAATAAAAACATTTTTTTCTACTTTAATGTAACCAATCTTCATTGCCGCTTCTATCATGTTTTGCATACTTCTACCACAAATCGCAATTTTTCTTCCATATTTAACTGCGCAATCCACAATTTGTTGAACCCTATGCACATTTGAGGCAAATGTTGCTACAACTATTCTTTTCTTGCAATTTATGAATAACTTATCTATTACTTCTCCAACTGAGCTTTCAGACATTGTAAAACCTTTTCTTTCAGCATTAGTACTATCAGACATAAGTGCTAATATTCCTTTATTTCCAAGTTCTGCGATTCTGCCTAAATCCATTTTCTTTCCATCTATTGGTGTATAATCTATTTTAAAGTCGCCTGTATGCAATACTGTTCCTACAGGAGAATGAATTGCAAGCATAACAGCATCTGGTATGCTATGGCAACTACTGATAAACTCAATAGCAAATTTTCCTAATTTTACAGTTTGACCTTGTTTTACTTCATGCAACTTTGTAGTTCTTAATAAATTGTGTTCGTCCAACTTATTCTTTATTAATTCTAAAGTCAATTTAGTTGCATAAATAGGCATATCTACTTGTTTTAATATATATGGAATTGATCCAATGTGGTCTTCATGCCCGTGTGTTATAACCAATCCTTTAATCTTCTCTTTATTTTTAATTAAATATGTTACATCTGGTATAACCATATCAATTCCAAGCATATCATCAGTTGGAAACTCTATACCACAATCTACTACAATAATATCATCACCATATTCAAATACTGTAATATTCTTTCCAATCTCTTCTATACCACCTAATGGGATTATTTTTAAATTTGGCTTTTTGAATCTAAATTCTTCTCTTTTTACCAAACTTTTACTAGGTATTTTTGTTAACCTTTTTTCTTCTTTTTTCACTTCAATAGCTGTAACGCTAGTTTCAGTTTCTTTAACTCCTTTTTGTGGGTATGATTTTCTCTTATTATATCCACTTCTTTTTTTCTGAGTTGTCTCAGATTGTACTTTTTCTTTTTTATTCTCTTCTTTCATATTATCTCCTTCTTTATTTTTGTTGTTACTTATAAAATGTTCTATTTTTTCTTTTGAATGCACAAAAATACATATCTAGTTCTAGATACATAGTTTTATATTTTTTAAATTTCCGGTCTCATTATTATTAAAATTAATAGTATAAATTAAATCTCTTCTTTACCTTTAAATGGTAACAACTATGCTTTATTATACAGTAAAATTATGAAAATGTCAAATTTCACTTGACTTTTATAAATTATTTTATAATTCATTTGTGATAATGTCTTAATAAATCATTTGAGAAAATGTCTCAATTA
>USEX01000028.1 GCA_900553755.1 uncultured Clostridium sp. | reverse complement strand
CACATCGGTATTTCCTTTTTTATATTTACTGTGACATATCTATTGTAAACCTATATTTTCAAAAATTTCCATTAGAATTTGTTACTAATATCTTTTAATAGGTTATTTACATCTATACCAAATACATGCGTACGGATATTTAATTAACTGTAAAATATTCATGTAGAAAATGAAATATTACAAAAATATTAAATTTTTGTTAGTGTAAAATATTTGTAGGCAAAATATAAAAAATGTCTACAAATTTTTTATTATATATTGAAAAAACATGGTTAATCCAATACAATGTAATTGCAACAAAACAACGAAAGGATTGATAACCATGTTTGAAGAAATTATAACAAGTAAAGAAGTAAAATTCAATAATTTGGAGAAAAAAGTTTATAAATTTGTATGTTTTTTTGGATGTTTAATAATAAAATTAATGTTAGAGGCTTATGACAGGAAATTAATGGAAAATAGAGATAAGAAAAAATATAGGCATAAAGGATTACGAGAAACATCAGTAAATACAGTAATGGGAGAAATAAAATATAAAAGAGTAATGTATGAAATTCAAGAAGAAGGAATAACAAAAACAGTGTATTTATTAGATGAAACATAAAAAATAAGTATTGAAGGAAAAGTATCAAGTAATTTAGTAGAAAAAGTAATTGAAACAGTACCAGTAACAGATTCATATAGAAAAGCAGAAGAAGTAATAGATACAACAACAAATACATCGTTATGCCATGAAAAAATAAGAGAAATCATATTAAAAATTGGAGATAAAATAACAAATAAAGAAAAAGAAGAAAGAAAATTATTTGATAAAAATCAGTTAGTTGCAGGATTAAAAGAAGTAACAGCATTATTTGAAGAAGCAGATGGATTATGGATAAATTTACAAGGAAAAGATAGAAAAGAAAAATTAGAAAAAAACAAACAGAAAGCAGAAAGAGAAAATAAAGAATTTAACCCAAAGATGAAAATAAAAACAGAGCTTAAATTACATGTAATGTATGAAGGATGGAAAAAAGATGATCCAAGACATAGTTTAGTAAATAAGCAATATATAGCAGGAATAATGAAACCAAAAGAAATAGCAAAATTAAGAGATGCAAGAGTATATAGCCAATATGATGAAAGTAAAATAAAATTAAGAGTAACAAATGGAGATGGAGCAAAATGGACAAAAGGAACAACTGCAAAAGAAGGAATATATCAAAAAGACCAATTTCATATAATGCAAGAAATAGTAAGAGATGTACCGAAAGAATATAGAAATATATTTGTTGAATTAATAAATAAAAAAGAATTTGAAAAAATACAACCAGCAATAGATGGATTAAAATATGAATTAAATGGAGAATATCAGGCAGTAAAGAAATTGAATAAGTTAGAAAGTTATTTAAGTAGTGATTTAGAAAGATACCAAGATATAGTAGAAGTTCCAGAAGCGCCAGAAGGAATAGAATACAGAAATATGGGAACACAAGAAAGTCAAATATTTAGCAAATTAAAGAAAAGATTTTGCAGTGGAAGAAAAGCATTTAGCATATATGGAGCAAATGCATTAAGTAAAGTTTGCGTATTAAGTGAAAAATTTAAAATAGATGAATTAGAGACGCCAATACCAATAGATACAAGTGTTGAAGATTGGATTAAAGAAATAGAAAATGATGTAAAATTAAACAGACAACATAGGTCTAATAGAATAGAAACAGAAGAAAATAAACCAATAAAAAATATAATAGTAAATTCAAATTGGATAAAAGAAATAATGAAAATGAAAGAGTTTTCAGAGATGAGATGTAGTTTTTAAAAATAAAAATGCTATGTTTTATTAAGTGAACTTAAAAATAATAAAAGTGTTTAAGCAATTGATATTGAAGGATTAGAAAAAAATAAAAAATTGCCTACATTTACTTGACACATACTTATTTATAATAAATTGCAATTTTTATTGACTTTTTCAATAAATTTGATTATAATAAAAATAGGAAATGGAGAATCCACAAACGTGGTTTGCCAGTTATATATGTAAAAAAACACATCTAACCGTCAATTACAGATGTGTTTTTTTATTGTCTATTTGCTTAAAATTATAACCAGTATAATTAAGGCAAATACTATAATAGTTTCGACAATTATAACAAATAAAAGTAAGTATATTATTTCTAATAAAACAGCTTCTATCATAGTACCACCTCCTCACTCACAACATAAGTTGTGAATTAAAAGTGGCAAACCACATCTGCTTATTCCCATTTCCTATGTTAAATAGTATAGCATGGGAAATAATAAAAATCAACACTTAAGAACAAGATTTTGTGGTAACTTTTTTGAAGAAATTTATTGTAATTTATTAAAATTATGATATACTTTAATAAATTGATTGATATTTGTATCAATCGTTATGCGAGCCAAAAAAGTTGTAGATAACTACGCCAACGGCACCATTAGAACCTCAAGCGTTTCGAAAGATAAGCTTGAGGTTTTAATTTTTGCAAAAAATGAGATAATGTTTTTTATTTTGATTATAGGATTGAAATAAGGTTTGAAATTAGAGAAATTGAAGCAAGAATATGCACATAAACTATCACTAATAGTGAAATTTGTTGAATAATTTTTTATTTTGTGATATTCTAAGAAAAAAAATCGGATAAAGATGAAGGGATGATGTTATATGAAAGCAATAAAATGCGAATTATGTGGTTCAAATGAATTCAAGAAAATTAATGGAGAATATGAATGTCAATACTGTCATACAAAATATACGGTAGAAGAAGCTAAAAAAATGATGATAGAAGGAGTTGTAGATGTAAAAGTTGATACTTCTGATAAGCAAAGAAATTATGAAAAATTAGCTGAAAGAGCATTTGCAGATCAGCTATATGATCAAGCCTATGATTATTACAACAAATTACTAGAAATAGATAGTGACAATTGGAAGTATGTTTATAAAAAGGGACTTTGTGCTGCATGGCAATCAACATTAGCTAATTTTAGAGTTGACGAAGCAATAAAGGCATGCAAGAATGCGTTTAATATTATTGATATAAATAATGTAGAAATAGAGAATAAGGAAGAAGTATGTTATCAAATGGCTGATGAAATAAATAAGGTTGCAGTAGCTTTTTGTAAGCTAGCTCAACAACATTATTCAGAGTTTTGGGAATTAGATACAGCAGCTCCCAACTACTGGGAACAATTACAGCAATGTATTTCATGTGAAGAATATTGCATTAGCTTAATTAAAGAATATGCTAAAGTAGAACCAAGAGATAAAGAATTATATATAACAATATTAAAAAATTTGGTTATATATTATGTTGAAATATGTGCAAGAAGAAAATATAAAAGTGGATATGGCGAATATGGAGCTATATATAGTTGGATATGGTACAAAAATGAATTAAGGGCTCCAATGCTAGCAAATTATGATAAATACACAGCTGAATTAAGAAGTTTGGACCCTACATATACTGTACCAGCGATAGAGAGAGAAGGAAAAGGTGGTTGCTATGTTGCAACATGCGTTTATGGTTCGTATGACTGCCCAGAAGTATGGACTTTAAGAAGATATAGAGATTACAAATTATATAAAACTTGGAATGGAAGATTGTTTATTAAACTGTATTATGCAATAAGTCCTACAATAGTAAAGTGGTTTGGAGGAACAAAGTTGTTTCAGTCTATATTTAGAAGAAAATTGGATAAAATGGTAAAAAGCTTAAAAGAGCAAGGATATGAATCAACACCATATAATGATTTATTTTAATGAAAAAGCTAGTGCTATCAGTGAAAAATTACTGATAGCACTAGCTTTTTTTATGGAAATATGCTAAAATAGCAAAGCTTAATTATATAATCTCCTTCAGGAAGTTGACATAAAAGAAATAAAAAATCCAAATAAATGTACAAATTTTCCAGAGTGCATCTGCTTTAGCGCTTGTATACTTGTATTGGATATGGGTATTTTCAAGGGACCATAAGCTTTTAGCCTTTTTAGGAACAGTGACTATTGCAGTATTCTGTATTTGCACGATAGTTGATGCTGGTGAGCTTACAAATATATTTAAAGGCATAGACTGGGATGAGTATCTTATGATATTAATAAGTATAGCCTCAATAGTCCTAGCATATATGCAAGGCAAAAAGCTGTATATAGAAATGCAACAAGAGAGGACAATAACTGAAGTAGTTGTAAAATATAAACACAACTACAAAGAAAAATAAATTTTCCACGAAGATTAGTCTAATGCCTCATGGTATTGGGCTAATTTTTTACTAAAAATGGTTAAATACTTGCAATAAATATTTACAAGTGTTATTATGATTGTATAGTAATTTTCTTGTAAAATTTGGAGGAGATATGAAACAAACGAAGGAAAAAATAATAAATATAAATGAAATTTTTCAAATACAATCACCACAAGATGCATGCGAATTTGAAAGAATTGCTAAAGGCAGAAAATTTTGTAAAATAGGTGATAGAATTGGTGATATTTGTGATGAGGAATTAGAAAGATATTATTATGAAAATAGCAGGAATATATTTGTAAGAATATTTAAACGCAAAAAATATAATAAAAATAAAATGATGATAGAAAGCAGAACAACAAGCGTAATAAGAGCAATAGCAGCACAGCAGATTAGAGAATGTGAAGATGAAAATATTACTAGAGAAAAGCTAATAGTAAATATAAAAAATATAATCTTAGAAAAAGTAAATGAATATAACAGGGGATTACCTAAAGCAGGATAGTTCCTGTTATATTTTTGATTGAAAAAATATATAAAGTAATGTATAATAAAAAATACTTAACAAAATGAAAGGATGGCAAAGATGAAAGTAATAGAAAAATACAAAGAAAAAATAGAAGAAGAAAAGAAGGCAGGTAAAAACATAATTGCATGTACAGTTAATTATGAAGTAAAATCTTTAAATTATGATATACAATGTGATGAAAGAGTAGAATTATTAGATATATCAACAAAAGATGGAAAAAGAGTGTATGTAAGAGGAATACTATACGTAATGGCTAAAGCATTAAACGAATTATACCCAGCAGCACAACTTAGTGTAAATTATCAATTATCAAATGCAATGTTTTGCAAAATTGATAACATAGCTGTAACAAATGAAATGCTAGAAAATATTAAAAATAAAATGACAGAAATTATAAGTAAAGATATAGAAATAGTAAAAAAGAGAATGAGCAGGGAAGAAGCAATTGAATTTTATAATAACGAGAAGACTTTGAGAGGAATTGCACAAGTAGATAATAAGCAAAAAGAGGAAGTCTCTTTATATTATTGTGAAGATTACTACAATTATTTCTTTGGAGTAATGCCAATTTCAACAGGGTATATCAAAATTTTTGATATAGTAAAATATGCCGATGGTTTTTTGGTTAGATATCCTTCAACAAAAGAACCTAATAAATTAGAAAAATACCAAGATAATAAGAAATTAGCAGCTACATTGAAAGAGTATGATGACATTCATAAAGTATTAAACATAAATACGTTATACAAATTAAATAAAGCAATAGAAGAGGGAAAAACTACAGATTTAATACTATTATCTGAGGCACTACATGAAAAGAAAATAGCCAATATAGCAGATGACATTGCAAAAAGAGAAAATGTAAAAATGGTGTTAATAGCAGGACCATCATCATCTGGAAAAACAACTTTTGCAAAAAGGTTAGGAATAGAATTAAGATTAAATGGCTTAAAGCCTGTTACAATATCTGTTGACAACTATTTTGTTGAAAGGGAGAATAATCCTAAAGACGAAAATGGAAACTACGATTTTGAATGTTTAGAAGCTTTGGATTTAGAACTATTTAATAAACACATAAAAACACTATTAGAGGGTGGCGAAATAGAAGTACCAACGTTTGATTTTAAAGAAGGTACAAAGAAATATAATGGAGAAACATTAAAACTTGCAGATGATGAAATCTTAGTAATAGAGGGAATTCATTGCTTAAATGATAGATTAACTAGTGCTATTCCTGCTAGTCAAAAATATAAAATATATATAAGTGATTTAACTGTTTTGAACATAGATTATTGCAATAGAATATCAACAACAGATACACGTTTAATTAGAAGAATTGTAAGAGACAACAATTTTAGAGGATATAGTGCTCTCCATACATTAAAAACTTGGTATAGTGTAAATAGAGGAGAAGATAAAAATATATTCCCATTCCAAGAAAATTGTGACGCAATGTTTAATTCTTCATTGGTTTATGAAATTTCAGTTCTAAAGAAATATGCATTACCAGAATTGGAGAAAATAGAAAATAATTGCCCAGAATATGCAGAGGCAAAAAGGCTAATTACATTCTTAAGATATTTTAAAGAAATACCTACAGATGATATACCAAAGAATTCATTATTAAGAGAATTTGTTGGAGGAAGCATATTCGGAGAGTAAAAGCGAAAGGAAAGAAAATGGCGAGATTATTTACTAAAATAGATGAAGAGTTTGTATGTGAAAATTGTGGAAAAACTGTACCAAAATTAGGCTATTCGTGCAGAAATCACTGTCCATATTGCTTACATTCCAAACATGTAGATAAAAACCCAGGAGATAGAGAAGAAGAATGTAAGGGGTTATTAGAGCCAGTTGGAGCAGAGGTAGATAGCAAAAAGGGTTATGTGATAATATTTAAATGTAAAAAATGTGGAATGATACGAAAAAATAAAGTAGCAAAAGATGATAACATGGATTTAGTAATAAAATTAACAGCGATGCATAATTATTAAAAATAAAAAGTATAAATTGCTTTAAAATCAATTTATACTTTTTGCTTTTTAAATTTCTCTATTTAGATTTCCGTTGGTATATTCGGTACCAGTTAATTTTTTGCCGGTTTTTACAGTAGATAGAATTGTATTTATTTGCTCAATGCTTTCATCTAAAATATCAATTCTAACAGAATCTACGTTAAGTTTGGTAGTATCAATAGACATTATTTTACTATTGTAAATAGAGGTAACAGTTTGAACCTGGTCCGCAATTATCCTAAATTTTAAGCCTAATCTGTCTTTTAAGTAATATGAATTATTAGATTTACACTTCATCTTACATTCTGGATAGCATTTATTGTTTTTTCCAAGCAAACAATAAGATGAGTTCATTAAAATTGATCTTCCATAAGCTATTAATTCAACAGGTAACGGGCTTGCGAGGCAAATATTATTTAGAATATCTAAATTAGACTCTATAGAAGGAGTTATAATATTAATCCCAATATTAGCTAATTCATTAATAGTGTATCTATTAAAAACATTCATTGTATAATTTGCGATGAAGCGGTATTTATTATCCGTAATAAAGCTCTTTAAAAATACTACTTCAGAAATGTTAGATATTACAAATCCAGATATATTATATTTTTTGACTAATGCAGTCAAATTATGCAATAGCAAGTTTTTATAATTAGCTTTCATGATAGTTGGCATGTATACAAAAACATGAAACTTATTAGATAGAGCCTGTAATATGCTGCTATATTTTGAATTAATAAAATATTTTAATGGAATATACACATTATCACAGCCTTCTAAATTGTTATAATCATAGTCTAAATTAAGTTGCTCTAGTAACACACTAATTGTTCTATTTGGCAATGACACAGATGGGCGATAACCCTGTTCTAAATGCGTATTTGTAAATTCAATTGTTGACTTTTTAGTAATTTTACCAACTAGCAATTCGATAGATTTTCTTCTAACATCGTTTAATAAGCTTACATTTACAAACAAATTATCATTTAATTCTAAATCTATATTTTTTACTGAATAAGGTGTGTTACCTAATTTTGAAAATTGAGAGATAACCTTTTCTGCTGTAATAGGAGAGCTTTTTGATGCTTCAGGTACAATATCTGAAACAAATTCTACTGCAAGATTATTGTAAAAAGGTGGGTTGTATCCAGTAGAAATTGATACTACGATTGGCTTTCCTTTTTTTATAGATATTTTAAAGTCTAAAGGTATTTTCTTTAAATTAGCATTTGGTGTATAAGTAGCACTTGCTTGACTTACCATTAATTTATCAGAAAGTTTATAAACTTTACTTCCAACTTTGATATTTCCTTTCATTCTACCAAGTTTTACAGTAGATTTTATAGGAGCCGATTTTATATTTTCACCTTTAAGCATTAACTCTGAAACAGTATATTTTCCAGTTTCTCCATCAATTGAAATAGTATCTCCAATAGAAATTATTTCATTTGTTTCTAGGGTAATATATCCTCTGGAAGGATTGTAATTTGAAATATTTCCTAAATAAATTCCCATATTATTAGGTTTGTCAGGAAATATTAAATTTGTGTTAGGTTCTGTAGAAAGGTGACCTGATGAAAATCCTCCTCTATTAAAAACTTGCAATAATTCTTTTTTATCTTCCAAAGAAACAGTATATTCTTCATTATTAATGATTTTATCAATATATTTTCTATAAATTCGTGTAACAGTGGCTACATATCCAGGAGTTTTCATTCTACCTTCAATTTTAAAAGAAGAGACACCACATTTTATAAGTTCTGGCAAGAAATCCAATGAGCATAAATCCCTAGGACTTAATAAAAATCCCTTATCTATGGACGTTTCTTTATTATTTTTAGCCTCTAGCAATTCATATGGTAATCTACAAGGCTGAGCACATTTTCCACGGTTGCCAGAACGCCCACCAACTAAACTAGAAAACAAGCATTGTCCAGAATATGAAATGCAAAGGGCTCCATGTATAAAAACCTCTAATTCAATATTACAATTGTTTCGTATATATTCTATTTCATTTATTGGCAATTCACGGGATAAAACTACTCTTTCAAAGCCAAGCTTTTCTAATTCTAACACACCTTCTAGATTATGAACTGTCATTTGAGTACTAGCATGTATAGCTAAATCTGGAAAGTGTTTAATTAGATATTTAGCAAATCCTAAATCCTGAACAATAACAGCATCAATTCCGAATTCATAAGCAGTTTTTGCAAGTGAAACAGCTTCATCAAACTCGTTGTCTGTTAATAAAGTGTTAATAGTTAAATTAGTTTTAACATTTCGAAGTTTGCAGTATTCTATAGCTTCTTTTAATTCATCTATATTAAAATTTTTCGCGTTAGCTCTAGCACTAAAAGAGCTGGCTCCAAAATAAATTGCATTTGCACCATTTTGAACTCCTGCACGTAAACAATCAAAATCACCAGCAGGAACCAAAAGCTCTGGTATATATTTTTGTTTCATATTTTATTCCTTTCAAACATCATAAAGATTAGTTCATATATATTGTAACACACTTTAGCGAAAAATCATACTATACAATATATAATAAAAAAGGAGGGAGAAACATGCAAGACGATAATAGAGGATGCGGATGCAATGATGATGCAAGAAACTGCTGTGGCGGTGGACCTTTAAGTGGATTATTTGGAGGAAATTGCTGTGGAGATAATGGAATACTATTTTTTATAATAATATTCTTATTACTATTTACAAATAATGGATGCTGCGGAGGCGGAAGAAGATAATACATTAATAAGCTACTAGCTAAATAAGAGAACCGTAAATATTAAAAAATGGGAGAGAAAATCTTCCATTTTTTGTGAATTTGGTATAGCTTTTTAAAAATATATGTGCTAGAATATAGTCATGCCACTATAGCTCAGTTGGTAGAGCAGCAGATTCGTAACCTGAAGGTCGTGAGTTCGATTCTCGCTAGTGGCTCCATTTAAAAGCAACTTACGAACTTGATTGGTCGGAAGTTTTTATTTTTTAATCAGAAGTTTATTATAAAAAAACTAAATTCGAAGAGAAATGACTTCCTTTTATATGTGGTAAATATATACCTGAAAAAGTTTACATAAGTTTGACTTTTTATAAATAATGTGCTATAATAAGAACGTACGCAAACAAACAATAAAGCTAAGAAAGGAAAAGCGTTATGAAATGAAGTGAACCCAAAATGTTAGACAAAAAGTTTAACAAGGAGGGTTCATTTTTTA
>USEX01000027.1 GCA_900553755.1 uncultured Clostridium sp. | reverse complement strand
TTTTTATTTTTAAATTTAATCAAGGTGTTGCAGGAGCAGCAATCGCTACTGTTATAAGTCAAATTGTAACATTTGTATTGAATGTTATGTACATAAAGGGATTTAAAAATATTAAATTGAGTAAAGAAGCTTTAAAATTAAAGCTAAGTGTTTGTAAAAAAATTACAATGCTAGGAATAAGCAGTTTTATAACTCAGATGAGCTTTGTTTTTGTGGTAACTGTAGAGAATAATTTGCTTGGCAAGTATGGTAAAGAAAGCAAATTTGGAGCTGAAATCCCTATAACAGTTTTAGGGATTGTAATGAAAATAAATCAAATCCTAAATAGCATAATAGTAGGTATTGCTGCTGGAAGTCAGCCAATATTCGGATATAATTATGGAGCTCAAAAATATGATAGGGTAAAAGAAACTTTAAAAATTGTGTTGAGATATAGCTTAATAATAAGTACTATAGCATTTATTCTATTCCAAACAATACCAGATAAACTAATCTTAATATTTGGTAGTGGAGATGCTAATTATATGGAATTTGCATGTTTAGCATTTAGAACTTATTTATTGCTTTGCATATGCAATGGAGTTCAAATTCCATCAGGAATATTCTTCCAAGCCATTGGAAAGAGTGCAAAAAGTGTTATATTATCACTCTCAAGACAAATATTAATATTAATTCCAGCAATGATTATACTAAGTAGTTCTTATGGAATAATGGGAGTTCTAAGTGCAGGACCAGTAGCAGATGGTATAGCTTTTGTTTTAGCAGTAGTGCTTTTATTAAGAGAAAACAGATATTTAAAAGCTGGCAATAAGAATGAAAAAGAAACAACTAAGAAAGCTATAGAAGAAGATAATGCAATAAATAGTGGAATTGTAATTACAATAGCAAGAGAATATGGCTCTGGAGGAAGATATATTGGAAAATTGGTGGCTGAAAGATTAGGATTAAAATTATATGACAAAGAATTTATCGAAAAAATGGCAGAAGATACTGGATTATCAGAAGAATATATAGCTGATAATGAAGAAAAAAGATTAGCATTAGATAGTTTTAATAATGGGTATTATTCTGGATTAAATAATGCAGATGAATTGTTTATAAAAGAGTCAAATTTAATCAAGAAGTTGGCTGAAAAGGGCTCATGTGTAATTGTTGGAAGATGTGCTGACTTTATATTAAGCGAAAGACCAAATGTTTTAAAAATTTTTATTAACAGCAGTATGGAAAATAAAATAAAAAGAGCAATAGAATTTTATCATATGGATTCTGAGAAAGCTGAGAAAGAAATTAACAAAATTAATAAATTAAGAGCGAACCATTATAAATATTATACAGATCAAGAATGGAGAGAACCATCAAATTATAATATATGTATAAATAGTGATTCTCTAGGCATTGATAGAGCTGTAGATTTGATATGTGATACTGTAAAGAAGCAAAATTAGAATTATAATAAGATGTTATAGGAGATAAAATGCTAAAGAGAGTAATTTGTTTAATATTAGCCATTATATTTTATTTGTTGGCAATAATAGGATTAGCAATTCCTGTGGTTCCTCAAGTACCATTTTTTGTAGCAGGAACAGTGTTCTTAGCAGTAGGATTTAAAACTGTAAAAAACATAATACTAAAAAATGGATTTTATAATAAACATTTGAAAAGTACTGTTGATAAAAATAAAATACTAAGTAAAGTGTTCAAGGAGGAAAATCAAATAATGGACAAGCAAAAAATATATGATTATATCGAAAATAGAAATATATGGTATGAAATAACTGAGCATGAAGCTGTTTTTAGTATGAGAGAGTTAAACAAAATTGACGTGAAATATCCTGAATATGATGCAAAAAATTTATTTGTTAGAGATGATAAAAAGAAAAATTATTATCTTATAACTGTAAGAGGAAATAAAAGAGTTGACTTGAAAAAATTTAAAAAAGATAATAATTTACGCAATTTAAGCTTTGCTTCAGAAGAGGAATTACTAGACCTTATGGGCTTAAAACCTGGAAGTGTATCTCCATTTGGGTTACTAAATGATAAAGAAGATAAAGTAAAATTTTATTTAGATAAAACTTTTACGGAAGGTGAAGGCATTATAGGAGTACATCCAAACGATAACACAGCAACTGTATGGCTAAAAACAGAAGATTTAGTAAGTATAATCGAAGAAAATGGTAATGAAGTAAATATAGTAGAACTTTCTTAAAATTTAATTTTATACAGGAGTAAAAAACGAGCGATTAGTTGAAAATCGCTCGGTTTTATGTTAAGATATAAAATGTATTGAATGAGAAAGGGCGGAAAAGATGAATAACGAAAATAAAACAAACATAAACTGGTACCCAGGCCATATGGCTAAAACGCTTAGGCAAATTGAAGAAGATTTAAAACTAGTAGATGTAGTAGTAGAAATTTTAGACACTAGAATCCCAATTTCAAGCCAAAATCCAGAAATAAGAAAAATAATAAAAAATAAGAAAAAAATAGTGATATTAAATAAAAGTGATTTAAGTGATGCAAGAGAAAATGCAAAGTGGGTAAAATATTTTGAAAAGTGCGGAATACCAGCTATATTATGCAACTCGACTACAGGAGATGGAGTAAGCAAACTTATAGATACTGTAAATGAAGTAATGAAAGAAGATAAAGGAAAGGCATTAGGTAAGGGAAGAATAGGAAAGATAATTAGAATAATGATAATTGGAATCCCTAATGTGGGTAAATCTTCATTTATAAATAGAATAGCTAAGAAGAGTGCCACACAGGTTGGAAATAAGCCAGGAGTAACAAAACAGAAACAATGGATACGATTAACAAATAATATTGAGTTGTTAGATACACCGGGGGTATTATGGCCTAAATTTGAGAATCAAGAGATAGCATTAAACTTAGCGTATACAGGGACTATAAAAGCTGAAATTTTAGAAGAAACAGAGGTTGCTTATCAACTTACAAAATATCTAGTGGATAACCAATTAGATGAGCTGATTGAAAAATATGGGATTGAGAAAGCTGCAGTTGAAGATATATTAAATGGAAATGAGTATGAAGAAAATGAAAAGATAGTTGAAATAATGAATATGATAGGCAGAAAAAGAGGAGCAATAATAAAAGGCGGAAATATAGATTTAACTAAGGTTTCTAAAATAATATTGGACGATTTTAAAAATGGAAAATTAGGAAAGATAACAATTGAGAAAGTGGAGGAATAAATATTGCAATACATAATAGAAAGAGAAAAAACAATAGAAGAAGTAGAATTAATGTCACCACTTATATGGGCATATATAGGAGATTGTGTATATGAATTATATATACGAGCACATTTAATTAATACTACAAAATTAAAGCCACATATGCTACATATAAATACAATAAAATTTGTTAAAGCAGAAGCACAGGCAAGAACCTTGAAAAAGATTGAGGGCATGCTAAATGAAGAAGAGCTAAACATTGTTAGAAGAGGAAGAAATACACAAAACCATCATTTACCTAAAAACGCAAATCCTCAAGATTATATGTATTCAACAGCATTTGAGGGATTAATTGGATATTTGTATTTAACAAAACAAGATAAAAGATTGGAAGAAATATTAAAAGAATGTATAAAATAATTGACTAATTATAAAAAAGATGATATTATTTATATTGTCTTTTATAAAAGGCCCCTTGGTCAAGCGGTTAAGACGCAGCCCTCTCAAGGCTGAATCATGGGTTCGATTCCCGTAGGGGTCACCAAAATTAATATAGTGTTGATGCTACATAGCTTTGGTTATGTAGTGCTTTTTTTGCAAAAAAATGTTTGCAAAACTATTGACAAAAATGAAAAAACGAAGTATATTATGTACAAACAAATATTTGGTACGGAGGCTAATATGATTTCTACTTTACATATAAAAAATATTGGAATTATAGATGATGTTTTAATAGATTTTAATGATGGTTTAAACGTTATAACAGGAGAAACTGGTGCGGGAAAAACATTAATAGTGGACTCTTTAGGAATAATAGCAGGTGGCAGATTCTCGAAGGATATGATAAGAAAAGGTGAAAATAATTCTTTTGTGGAGCTATGCTTATATATACCAAATAATCCAATATCTATAGATGGAAATATAATTGTATCTAGAGAAATAAATTCTAATGGCAGAAATCTTTGCAAAATAAATGGTAGGTTAGTTACGGTAAACGAATTAAAGGAATTCATGAAGAATATAATAGATATACATGGGCAATATGATAACCAAACATTAATGGATAAATCATATCATACTAAGTATATGGATTCTTTTATAGGAAACAATATTGAACTTTTAAAAGAACAATATATTGAAATGTATAGAAGATATAATGAAATAAAAAGAGTGCTAAAAGTAAACTATGGAGATGATAAAGAAAAACAGAGAAAATTAGATTTGCTAAAATATCAAATGAAAGAAATAGAAGCGGCTAATTTAAAAATTGGAGAAGAAGACGAACTTGAATCAAAAAGAAATTTAATGATGAATGCAGAAAAAATATTGGAGAATTTGAATAATGTAGATAATAATTTAAATAATTCCGCAATAGATGTAATAAGCGACTCAATTAGAAGTCTAGAAAAAATAAAAAACATAGATAAATGCTATGAAGAAAAATTAAATGAATTAAAAAATGTATATTATGAAATTCAAGAATTAGCAAGGGATATATCTGGAATAAAAGATAATATTTCGTTTGATGAGCAAGAAAGAAATGAAGTAGAAACAAGGATAGATATTATACAATCTTTAAAAAGAAAATATGGAAATAGCATTGAAGAGATACTAAAATATAATGAAAGTGTAGAAGATGAAATATCTAAAATTGAAAATTCGGAAGAAGAAAATCAAAAATTAAAAAGTGAACTAAAAAAATTAGAAGCTCAAATGATTGAATTATGTGAAAAAATTACAAAATTGAGAAATGAATATGCTATTACTTTAAATTCTAAAATAAATAAAGAACTTTCAGATTTGGATATGCCAAACGCAAGATTTAATGCTAAAGTTGTTAAACTAGAAGAATTTACAGAGAATGGTTTAAGCAGCATTGAGTTTATGATATGTACTAATGTTGGAGAAGATGAAAAACCTCTAAGCAAAATTGCATCTGGAGGAGAAATGTCAAGATTAATGCTAGCAATAAAAACAGTTCTTGCAGATGTTGACGAAGTTCCTGTATTGATTTTTGACGAAGTTGATACTGGAATTAGTGGTAAAGCAGCTAATATGGTTGGAAAGAAACTTAAAAAAATAAGTAAAAATCATCAAGTATTAATAGTAACACATTTAGCCCCAATTGCTGCAAAAGGAGATTATAACTATTTTATCTATAAAGAAATTGAGTTAAACAAAACAAAAACAAAGGTTAAGAGATTGACGGAAGATGAAACAATAAACGAAATAGCGAGAATAGCCTCAGGAGAAGTAACCGAAGTAACCAGAATTCATGCGAAAGAATTAAGAAAAACAAGTGTAGCATAAATATTTACATATATAGAAATGTATTATATAATGTATACATATTGTTAGAAAAGGAATGAAGAAGATGTTTAATATAGATAGAAAATATTTATATATAATACTTGGAATTTTGGTAGTGTTTTCATTGGCAAATTATATAAATAGCCCTACAGAATTATTAACTTTATTATTAACACTTCCAGGAGTAATAATAGCGATAACATTTCATGAGTTTGCACATGCTTGGACAGCATACAAACTTGGAGATAATACTCCAAAAATGCAAGGAAGGGTAAATCTAAATCCACTATCACATATAGATCCATTTGGATTTGCAATGCTAGTATTTGTTCACATTGGTTGGGGAAAACCAGTAGAAATAAATCCGAGAAATTTTAATAGAAAAAAGTCAATGTCTGCTCAGGAAGCTTTAGTAGCTTTTGCAGGACCCGCAATGAACTTAATTATAGCAATAGTACTTACAGTTATATCTTTTTGTTTGTTAAAGTTTGCGCCAGCATTTGTATTGTTTAACCGTGTTGGAATAATTATAAGTACTATGTTAGAAATGGCTATTGTAGTAAATATAGGATTAGGAATTTTTAATTTAGTGCCATTACCACCTTTAGATGGCTCTAAAATATTAATGCACTTTTTGCCATATAATGCTAAGAATTGGTTTGTTAGCAATCAAAATATATTTTATATAGTATTTCTTGTAATTTGGATTACTGGAGCAGTAGGATATATAATTTCACCAATTATTAATGCAGTATATATTGGCCTTTATTCAGCGATAGGATGGATATTTGGATTGTTTTAGAAGGGATAATATAAAAAATGAAAGACTTAATAATAATGGGAATTGAATCTAGTTGTGACGAAACATCTGTTGCAATTGTGAAGAATGGAAGGCAAGTTTTATCTAATGTAATTGATACACAGATAAGCATTCATGAAAAATTTGGAGGGGTAGTTCCTGAAATAGCATCTAGAAATCATGTGGAAGCAATTTCAAATGTGATGAAGCAAGCTCTAGCAGAAGCTAAAATAGATATAAATGATGTAGACGCAATAGCGTGCACATATGGACCTGGCTTAGTTGGAGCACTACTAGTTGGGGTATCATATGCAAAAGCATTAAGTTATAGTTTAAATATACCGTTAATTGGAGTAAATCATATAGAAGGCCATATAGCAGCAAATTATATAACACATCAAGAATTAGAACCACCATTTTTATGTATGTTAATGTCCGGTGGCAATACACAAATAGTACATGTGAAAGATTATACTGAATTTGAGATACTTGGAAAAACGCGAGATGATGCTATAGGAGAAGCTTTTGATAAAGTGGCAAGAGTAATAGGCTTAGGATATCCAGGGGGACCAAAAATAGATGCATTGGCAAAAAGCGGAGTACCTAATATTCACTTGCCTAAGACTTATTTTGAAAATCTAGACTTTAGTTTTAGTGGAATAAAAACTGCTGTTATTAATTATAATCATAATGCAAAGGAAGAAGTAAACAAGGCTGATTTGGCTGCAAGTTTTGAAGTCGCAGTTACAGAAGTACTTATTGCAAATATAAAAAAAGCAGTAGAAAAAACTAAAATAAAAAAAATAGTACTTGCCGGAGGAGTTTCTGCTAATAGCTATATAAGAAATGAGTTTGATAAACTAGTTACAGATAAAGGCTTGGTAATATATTATCCTGAATTAAAATTGTGTACAGATAATGCGGCTATGATTGCAGTAGCAGGATATTATGAATATAAAAAAGGAATACAATCACAATTAGACCTAAATGCTGTGCCAAATTTAAAATTAAGTTAGCACTAGAGAAGGAGAGATAAATGGCTATATTTGCAATATCAGATTTACACCTGTCGTTTAATACAAATAAACCAATGAATATATTTGGTTGGGATAAATATGAAGAAGATATAAAAAAAGATTGGCAAGAAAATGTAAAAGAAGATGATTTAGTTTTATTACCAGGCGACTTTTCTTGGGAAATGAAGTTAGAAAATACTTATAAAGATTTTAAATATATAAATGATTTACCAGGTAAAAAATTACTTTTGAAGGGTAACCATGATTATTGGTGGAACACAGTAAGCAAAATGAGAAAATATATAGAAGAAAGTAAATTTGATAATATAAATTTCATATACAACAATAGTTATCTTTTTGATAATAAAGTAATTGTAGGAACAAGAGGTTGGAATTTAAACGATGAAACAGAAGATGACAAAATAAGAAAAAGAGAAGCTTCACGTTTAGAACTATCTATAAAAGATGGAATAGAAAAATATGGAAGTGAGAAACCGATAATTGCATGTTTACATTACCCACCACTATTAAAAAATAGCAAAAACACAATATTTACACAAATATTAGAAAAATATAATATTAATACATGTATATATGGTCATTTACATGGACAAGCTAGCGAAAATGCTTTTGAAGGAGAATTTAATAATGTAAGATATATTATGGTAAGCTGTGATTACACAAAATTTAAGTTGGTGAGAATTTAGTGCAAAAAGCTTGCAATATGCAGAAATTGTGGTATAATAAACTAGCAATTTATGTAAAACATAGAAAGGATTGAAATTAATGGAAATCAAAGTAAAAAATACAGAAAACAAAAATGAGGTTAAAATAAGCTTTAAAGTAGAAGCTGAAAAATTTGAAAATGCTATAAAAAGTGTATATTCAAAAAATGCAAAATATTTTGCAATACCAGGCTTCAGAAAAGGCAAAGCACCATTCAACATAGTAGAAAAAAGATATGGAGATGAAATTTTTTACGAAGATGCATTTAATGAATTAGTACCTGAAATTTATGAGAATGCAATTAAAGAAAAAAATGTAGCAGCAGTTAGCCAACCTAAAATAGATATACAAAAAATGAAAAAAGGTGAAGACTTAGAATTTACAGCAACAGTACAAACAAAACCTGAAGTAAAACTAGGAAAATATAAAGGTATAGAACTAAAAAAAGTAGAGTATACTGTATCTGATGAAGATGTAAACCATGAAATAAGCCATATGCAAGAAAAAAATGCAAGAGTAACAACTGTTGAAGACAGACCAGCTCAAAGCAAAGACATAACAACAATTGATTTTGAGGGATTTGTAGACGGTAAAGCATTCGAAGGCGGCAAAGCAGAAGGTCATGAATTAGAAATAGGCAGCAATACTTTCATACCAGGATTTGAAGATCAAATAATAGGAATGAATAAAGATGAAGAAAGAGATATCAATGTAAAATTCCCAGAAGATTATTATTCTAAAGAATTAGCTGGAAAAGATGCTACTTTTAAAGTAAAATTACACGAAATAAAAGAAAAGAAATTACCAGAATTAGATGACGAATTTGCAAAGGATGTTTCTGAATTTAATACGCTTAAAGAATTAAAAGACAGTATAAAAGATAAAAAACAAAAAGAGAATGATAACAAAGCTAAAAGAGAAATAGAAGATGCTGCAATAGAAAAAGTTTGTGAAAATACACCGGTGGACATACCATCAGGAATGATTGATTCAGAAGTAGCTAATATGGTTTCTGAAATGGAACAACAATTATCTTATCAAGGAATTAGCTTAGACCAATATTTAAAAATAATGAATAAAACAAGAGCAGAAATTGAAGATAATTATAAAGCTCAAGCAGAGAAAAATATAAAAGCAAGACTAGTAATTGAGGCAATAATAAAAGAAGAAAATATAGCAGCTAGCGAAGAAGAAATAGCAGAAAAACTAAAAGAAATGGCAAACAATTATGGCAGAAAAATTGAAGATTTAGAGAAAAATGAACACTTAAAAGAATATATAGTAGAATCAATAAAAGCCGAAAAAGCCATCGATTTAATAGTAAAAAATGCTAAAATAAAATAGCATATATAATAGTTAGGGGGAATTATTTATAATATTGTATCGTATAATATTATTTACACTCACTAACTATTTGTTATATATAAAAGTTTTTTAATAAGGAGGAATTTTAATATGGAAAAAAATAGTTTAGTACCATATGTTATAGAACAAACATCAAAAGGAGAGAGATCTTACGATATATTTTCAAGACTATTAAAGGATAGAATAATATTTTTAGGGGAAGATGTTAATCCAACATCTGCAGGACTAGTAGTAGCACAATTATTGTTCTTAGAGTCAGAAGATCCAGATAAGGAAATTTATTTATACATAAATTCACCAGGAGGTTCTATAACTGATGGAATGGCGATAGTAGATACAATGAACTATATTAAATGCCCAGTATCTACCATATGTGTTGGGTTAGCTGCAAGCATGGGCTCGGTTTTATTAGCATCAGGAGAAAAAGGAAAAAGATTTGCAACGCCAAATTCTGAAATATTAATACATCAACCATTAATTGGTGGAGGTGGCCTTTCAGGCCAAACAACAGAAATAAAGATACATGCAGATCACATGGTTAAAACAAGAGAAAAACTAAATAAAATATTAAGTGAAAGAACTGGTCAACCATTAGAGGTAATTAATGCAGATACTGAAAGAGATCACTATATGACTGCACAAGAAGCTTTAGAATATGGATTGATTGATGGAATTATGGACAAAAGAAATTAAATATTATAAAAATAATATTTTAAAAGATTAAAGGAGATTAATTATGCCAAAAGGTGAAAAAGACAGAAATATA
This sequence comes from uncultured Clostridium sp., assembly GCA_900553755.1. Lineage (GTDB taxonomy): Bacteria > Bacillota > Clostridia > TANB77 > CAG-508 > UMGS1901. The sequence goes on along the minus strand of USEX01000027.1, from coordinate 338 downwards.
AGATGTTCTTTTTGTGGAAAATCACAAAAAGAAGTTGAAAGAATTATTGCCGGTCCAGGGGTATATATATGTGATGAATGTATAAAAGTTTGTACTAATATTATAGAAAATGATTTGTATGAAGATAGCGAAATATCATCAGGAGAAGACAGAAGCAATGAATTATTAAAGCCTGAAGAAATAAAAAAAATATTGGACGAATATATTATTGGGCAAGATGATGCTAAAAAAACATTATCAGTAGCCGTATACAATCATTATAAAAGGATAAATAATAAAGAAAAAGAAAAGGATGATGTAGAAATACAAAAAAGCAATGTGTTATTATTAGGTCCAAC
>USEX01000026.1 GCA_900553755.1 uncultured Clostridium sp. | reverse complement strand
AAAATTTAGTGCTAATAAATAAAAAATTTTAAGACATTTTCAAAAATGATTGACATAACTTTATGATTATTATTATTCAATTTTTTATAATTAGAAAGATAATTTGAGCGATAACTTACTATCTTGTGTTTAGATTATATCACAAATGACAAGTAATTTTCAATATAATCACTTGCCCTACTTATTGTAAGTTGTCGCTTAGTTGTTATTTATTATATTCAACACACTTTTTTTCTAATAGTTTAAAATTGCAGCATCTTACTTTTATATTTTCTGGTAATTTTCCATTACTATATAATTGATATAATTTGAAAGATTTATTTTTTACTTGCTTATAGTTTGCATTTAACCAATCTAATTGTTCTCTTAATAATTTTTGGTATTTTAATTCTGCAATAGTTAAAGTTTCTTTGTTTAAATCTACTAAAGAGTAATTATTTTCATTTACTGGTATCATATTATTAAAATTAACAGCTCCTAATTCGCCATCTTTAATTTTGAAAAAGTCTAAAGTATTTTTCATATTTTTGTGTTTAGGCTTGGGACTTGATAATGGTGCAAAATACTTACAAGTATCTATTTGAAATAATATTCCTATAAAAGGTCTTAATTCTTTCTCATTTTTATTATAAGCCACCTTATTATCAAATTTTCTTAAATAATCACAATAATCTGAATTAACTCTAACAATTTTTAAATTTATAATCATCACAAATTACCTCCTTAGCATTTCAATTATATATTAAAATTTATAAAAATACAATAATGCAAAAGGATTAGAGTTTGACCTCTAATCCCCCTTTTTTAAGTTCCAATTTAATGGCTGGAAACACCGCTTTTTCAAATTCCAATTTATGGCTGGATTCACCGCTTTTTTAAGTTCCAATTTAATGGCTGGATTCACCAACTTTTTTGCTATTTCTAGCAATAATATTATATGCAATTTATACAAATTTATTGCCTTCTGTATTTTAAATATACCATATTTTTTAGCAATAATCAATATTTTTCGAAAAATTTTCAGTTTACATATTTTCTATGTGAATTTTTCACATTATTTTGATTTACCATTGCGTATTCCATTGTTGTATCAATTTTTATATGCCCTAATAATTTTTGTACTTGTTCTATTGGCATACCTTTATCAATAGCCATAGTAGCCATTGTTCTTCTAAATTTATGTGGATGAACTTTATTTATATTTGCTTCTCTTCCAAGATTTCTTATTAATATTTCTACACCAGATATTCCCAATCTGTTATATGGTTTTATAAGTGATACAAATAATGCTTCGTTATTATCAGTTCTTGTTTCAAGATATTTCTTTATATACATTTTACTCTTGGCACTAAAATAAACTTCTCTTTCACTATTACCTTTACCTAAAACAATACAACTTCTTTCTTGAAAATTTATATCTGATATGTTTAGTCTTATAAGTTCTCCAACTCTCATACCAGTTGAAATTAATAGTTCCAATATTGCTAAATCTCTTACATTTGAACAAGTATCTCTTAACTTTTCCAAGTTTTCATCTGTTAGTGTTTCTTTAACTCTTCTAGTCGTTTTTACTTTATGAATCCTTCTAACTGGACTTTTTACAATGTAATCCTCGTTTTCTAGCCAAGCAAAAAAACTTGACAATGTTCTTCTTATATTGTCTATTGTTACCATACCTGCATTTGAATTACTTTTATAATCTGATAAATAGTTTCTTAATATTTCAGTAGTAATTTCATTTATTGGAAGATTTACAGTATCAAGCATTTTATTTATATTATCTCTGTAGTAATTTAAAGTTCTTGTTGAGCACCCTTCAATTTCTTTAGATGCTATAAATCTATCTAAAATATCTGTATTATTCTTTTGAGTTTCTTGCCTTCTAGTTTGTTCTATTATTTCAATTTGATAATTTAAACATATTTCTATAAGCTTTTCTTTTAATTTTATTCTTTGGTTATTATCTAAGAAGTGGTTAGTGCTATCAAGTACTTCTTTGATAAATAACTCTTTCAAAAATAACACCTCTTTCTTGTACATATAAAAAGGAGAATAGATTTATTTCTATTCTTCTTTAAATTTTCTAATATAATTCATTAGCTTCTTGTTGAGTTAAAATATTATGTTCTACAGAAAAATCTATTTTGTTTTTTCTTTCTTCTGCATTTTCCATTTTCTTTATGCTTTCTATTAAATCTTTTTTGCCATCAACTACTGTTCCATCTTGATTATATAAATAATCTTCATTATGTGTTGCTTTAAAAATCCCAAATCCAATAGCAACTATCACTAATATAGCAAGTATTATTCCAATAACAACTTTTTTATTGTTCATAATAATTACCCCCTTTCCTTTGTTTTCTTTAATTTGTTATTTAATTTATTTACTATAGACTTATCATATGAAATTTGCAAAACAACAGATATTATATAAAATACAATATAAATTATAAATGTTTCAGAAAAACTTGATATCATATTAGCAATAAAACTTTCATTTGTAGCTCCAATTTCGTAAAAAGTTAATGTTTTGATTGTTGCATAAACAATATTAAATATTATATTACCAAGTATAAGTTCAATAGCATAAATGTAATATTTTTTTAAAAATTTCATACTATATCATCCTTTCATCTAAATAGTTCATAACTTCTTTGATTTTTCTTCTTGCAACATATTGTTCAGAGTCATCATTAAATTTAACAATTATATTTCTGTTTTCACCTATATCAAAACTTTTAACTTGCTTAATATTTATAATACACCCTTTGGATATTCTAACAAAATCATTACTTACTTTATCTATTTCATATAGTTTGTTTTTTACTCTATATTCTTTATTATTAGTTTTGCAAAAATTATAATTTCCATCACTATAAAAATACATTATATCTTCAACTTTAATTTGTACAATATTATATCCATCATATACAGCCATTTTCCTTTTATCAAATTCTTTAATATGTTCAATTAAATTTTCTATTTTATTATAATTTTCAGGGAATTCAATATTAATGTTTACTTCATCTTTATTTAACCTTTTATTTACAGATTTATTTATATTAATATTCATAACAAAATTTCATTCCTCTCTGTTGTTGTTTTAATTATACAATTTTACAAAAAATATGTCTATAAAAATTAGATAAGAGGTATTATTTTTAGATAAACGGTCAAAAAATACAAGTAAATATATTTTACTCGTATTTTTTCATCTAACCTACAAATTACTAGTTGCATTTATCTTTACTTTGTCAATTGATAACTTTGTTCTATCAATTCTTTTACTAAATCCTCGTCCACCTTTTCATCTATAATAATTGTATTCCAATGTTCCTTATTCATATGATAAGCAGGTATTATATAATCATAAGTATTTCTCAATATATCAGAATAATTTGGATCTGTCTTAACATTAAGGTATAACTTATTATTTACATTCATTAATAACGCAAACCATTTTTTATTTTTACAATGTTTCATTGTTACAGATTCAAAGTCATCTGAAAATGGACAATCCTTATATGTATTTTCTAATGTTAAACAATATTTTATTATTTCTTCTTTATTCATAACTAAATCCTTATTAGCTTTTACATTATTTATTATTTAATTATCTGTAAACTATGTCATCTACTTTATCACAATCATTTCTATGTAACAAATCTCACCCCAAAAGCTTAATTTATCTATATTTATTCAACTTCTTTTGACCAAAGTCCATGTTTATTACAAAAAGAATAAATTTTACTTCCTTTAACATATGGAAATATTACACAAGCTTCTTCACCTGGCAATAAAAATTTCTTTATACTTTTATTATTTGCTAACATTGCAATCCATTCTATAAAATGGTCTTCCTCCATAACATGGTCAACCTTTACAATTATATGATTATCTATTGCTTCATAGTTTGGTATATGTTTTTCAAAAGATGCGTCTACACTATTTGGAGCTAATTCTATCATTTCTTCACCGCAACATTTAATACTACAATTATCACTAGTACAATCTTTTATAACTTCAACTAAAGCTTGACATTTAGAACATCTTTTTATTACTAATTCTTTTTTCATAAATTCCCTCCATATTAATTTATATTTCTCATAAATTTTCTAATACTTTTTACCTATGCAAAATATCACATTATTGAATTAAAGTCAATATTTTTTGATGTTAGAATAAAATTAAAAATACAACTTGTAATTTGTCTATTCATTTATAGATATAATCTCTCCCTTTTCATCATAGCATGTTGTCCTTTCAAGCTTATATTCATATCCATATTTTTCATACCATGGTTATATAAATTTAAAAATTTATTAGATTTATATATTATCAAAGGCTTACCATCTCTGGTAAGCCTCGAAAATTTATACACTATTCTAATATAAAAACTGTCATAGTATCAAAGATTTCCAAAATGTCTATTTTTCTATAATTCGCAAACCAATTCCTGCATTAAATCTTTAACAGAAACAATTTCTTTTATTCTGCTAATGTTACTACCACAAAAAATTAATCCATCATCTGTTTTTCCTTTTACAGAATTTATTAATGCTTTTGTAATGCAGTATGGACTATCTATTACATTACAAGTTTTAATGCAATTATAACATTTATCTATTTTGCATTTTTCTTTTTCTACCTCATTTATGTAGTCAACAACTTCCTTAGTTATATTTTCAAATTTTGGTTTAGCATCTGCTTCTAATTCTTCTCTTTTAAATCCCAAATGTCCACCAGCTTTTGGCCCTTCAATAACTATCATGTCTGGAACATAATTATATTTTTTTATCCAATGTTTTACTATCAGTTTACAGCATCTTAAAGATGATACTATTTGCTCTTATAATACGAACTGCAATTTCGCCACGATTTGCAATTAATATTTTATTCATTTATTTCTACCTCTTTCAACTTTTTAATTCTTAATAACCTTAAACCAATGCAAATGTTAATTCCCCTTTAGCTACAATGTTTTCATTAACTGTTGCTATTGCTTCTCCTACACCAATTGGTCCTTTTCTTTTTATAATTCTTACTTCTAGTTTTAATCTATCTCCTGGTACAACCATTTTCTTGAATTTCATTTTATCTATTCCACCAAACAGAGCATTTTTTCCTTTATTCTTATTCATTGAGAGAATTGCAACTGCTCCTGTTTGAGCTAAACTTTCTGCAATTAGCACTCCAGGCATAATTGGATTTCCTGGAAAATGACCTTTAAAATACCATTCTTGCGCATTTACATTTTTATATGCTATTGCTGATTCTCCTGGCACATACTCTTCTACTTCATCAATCATCAAAAATGGATCTCTTTGTGGAATAATGTTTTTAATTTCTTCTTTATTTAACATTAATTTTCACCTTCTATTCTAAATAAAGGTGTTTCATATTATTTTTCCTCCCACTTTTTTAGGATAATACTAGAATTATGTCCTCCAAATCCAAGTGAATTTGACATAACAATATTTAATTTAGCTTTTCTTGGCTCATTTGGAACAATATCTAAATCACATTCTTCATCTTTTTCTTTATAATTTATCGTTGGAGGTACTAACTCATTTTCCATTGCTTTTACACTCAAAATTGCTTCTACTGCTCCTGCAGCCCCCAAAAGATGTCCTATATTTCCCTTTGTAGAACTTATCATTACTGTTTTACTTGCTGTTCCTAATGCTGTTTTTATAGCCATTGTTTCTGTCAAATCATTTAAATGTGTTGACGTTCCATGTGCATTTATATAATCTATATTTTCTGGTTTTATCTTTGCATCTTTCATTGCTCTTATCATTGCATTTGCGCCACCTTCTCCATCAGGACATGGAGATGTTATATGGTAAGCATCTGAAGTTGAACCAAATCCAATAACTTCTGCATATATTTTAGCATTTCTTTTTTAGCATGTTCCAATTCTTCTAAAACCAGTATTCCACTTCCTTCACCCATAACAAAGCCACTTCTTTCTTTATCAAATGGAATACTTGCTCTATTTTTATCTGTAGATGTACATAGTGCTTTCATGTTTTCAAAACCTGCTATTCCAACAGAACAAATAGAAGCTTCTGTGCCTCCTGCTACTACAACATCCTCATATCCATGTTTTATTGTTTTGTAGCCTTCTCCTATTGCTCTTTAATTTTGTATCACATTTATATCACAATATTAAGTTAATGTCTTTATACTGATAGGTCAGTATAATCTATTTTTAGTACCTTAAAAACTGGATTTTCTTTCAACTTTCTACAAAAGAATACTAGAGTAAAGAATTCTCTACTCTAGTATGCAGGAATAATAGAAGCTGTATTTAGATGAATAATATCACATTCTCCCAAGGTAAATCTTTCTTCCCAAAATGACCGTAGTTAGTTGTTTTTCTATAAATTGGTCTTTGTAAATCAAAATAATTTATTATTCCTCGTGGTGTTAAGTCAAATGTATTATTAATTTTTTCTACTATTTCTTCCTCTGGAATTGTATTTGTTCCATATGTATTTACATATATAGATACTGGCTTAGCAACTCCAATGCTGTATGCAATTTGTATTTCACATCTTTTTGCATATCCATTCGCAACAATATTTTTAGCAATATGTCTTGCCATGTACGAAGCTGAGCGGTCAACTTTCGTAGGGTCTTTCCCTGAAAAGGCTCCTCCCCCGTGTCTTGCGGCTCCACCATAAGTATCTACTATTATTTTTCTGCCTGTAAGTCCACTATCTCCTAAAGGCCCTCCTATTACAAATCTTCCTGTTGGATTAATAAAGTATTTAGTATTTTCGTCTAATAGTTCTGCAGGAACTGTGGCTTTAATAACCTTTTCAATTATATCTTTCTTTAAAGTTTCCATATCAATATCTGGTAAATGTTGGGCAGATACAACTACTGTATCAACTCTTACTGGCTTGTCTCCATCATATTCAACTGTTACTTGAGTTTTGCCATCTGGTCTTAAATAATCTATTATCTTCTCTTTTCTTACTTCTGTTAATTTTTTAGAAAGCTTATGTGCAAGGTAAATTGGAAGTGGCATTAACTCTTCAGTTTCATCACATGCATAGCCAAACATTAATCCTTGGTCTCCTGCTCCTTCAGAATCAACTTCTTCTCCCTCTTTATCTTCTAATGATTTATCAACTCCTTGAGCTATATCAGGTGATTGCTTAGATAAATTGATATATATTTTGCAAGTTCTATAGTCTATATCATATTCACTATCATCATATCCTACCTCTTTTATAGTATTTCTTACTACCTGTTCTATATCAACATCAGCTGATGATGTAATTTCTCCTGTTATATAAATTTCTCCTTTGCCTGCAACAGTTTCGCAAGCAACTCTCGCATTTTTATCTTTTTCTAAGTAACTATCCAAAATGCTATCTGATATATAGTCGCATAGTTTATCTGGATGTCCTTCTGTAACACTTTCTGACGTAAATAATCTCTTCATTTCTTTGCTCCTTTCTGGTCTATTTTACTACAATATATATTTTTTGCCAATATTATTTAAATTTTTTATAGCCATTCATTATTATTTTTTAAATATATTTTCTTATAAACTTGAATAACAATAGCATAAACAATTACTAGTAACAATATGATTATTCCAAAATTTATAGGTAATCTTGCTAAATCAAACATAAAACCTATCTTTGTAAAGCAAATTGTCAACGTTAATATTACTATGGATATTGTAGAAATTACTAATTGTTTTGATGGCTTGCTTGTAATAAACGGAATTTTTGTGGTACGCATCATATGGATTATTAATGTTTGCGAAATTATTCCAAATGCAAACCAACCTGTTTGGAATAATATTGCTTTTTCTATTGTGTTAAATTTCATCACAAACCATAAAATTGTAAAACACAATATATCTAAAACAGTGCTAACACTTCCAAAAATAAACATGAATTTCTTTATATTCTCGGTATTCCATTTTTGCGGTGTCATTAGATATTCTTCATCTACGTTGTCAAAAGGCATTCCTATTTGAGCAAAATCATTTAATAAATTTTGTATTAATATATGAATAGGAAGCATTGGTAAAAATGGCAAAAATATACTTGCAATTATAACTGATAGCATATTGCCGAAATTTCCACTTGTTGCCATCTTTAAATATTTCAAAATGTTAGTGAATGTTTTTCTACCAATAATTACGCCTTCTTCAAGTACATTTAAATCTTTTTCTAGTAAAATAATATCCGCGGTTTCCTTCGCGATATCGACTGCTGTATCTACAGATATTCCTACATCTGCTTGTTTTAGTGAGAGGCTGTCATTAATACCATCTCCCATATAACCAACAGTATTCCCCATTTCTTGATAGATTCTTACTACTCTTTGTTTCTGTATAGGAGAAAGTTTTGAATATAAATGACAGTTTATTACTCTCTTTTTCAATTGTTCATCATCTAATTCTTCTACTTCTTTACCCGTCAAACAATTTTCTGTTGAAATTCCTACTTTTTTACATACATTTATAGCTACACCTTCACTATCTCCTGTTAAAACAACAGTATCTACTCCATGTTTATTTAAAGCTGTTATAGCTTCTCTTGCACTCTCCTTAGGCGGATCTAAAAATCCTACTAGACCAATTAAAACCATATCACTTTCATCACTTGTATTAAATACTTCTACTTCGTGTATATGGTTTTTCTGAGCAACTGCAACAATTCGTAATCCTTCTTTGTTATTTTTTTCATACAACATATACACTTTTTTCTTAAGCTCTTCTGTAAATTCTATTGCTTCTCCATTTATATCTATATAAGAGCAGATTGTCATTATTTCATCAAATGCTCCTTTTGTAATTAGTTGTCTTTTGCCATTTTGATCCTTCAAAACCACACTCATTCTTCTTCTTGAAAAATCAAATGGAATCTCGTCTTCTCTTATATACATCTCTTTAAATACATTCATGTTTTCTTTCTCAGCTCTAGATATTATAGCTACATCAATTAAATTCTTTAATCCAGTTTGAAAATAACTATTCAAAAAAGCATGCTTTAAAACTCGTTTGCTCTCATTTCCTTCAATGTCCATATATTTTTCAAGTATTACATTATCTTCTGTTAACGTTCCAGTTTTATCCGTACATAAAATATTCATTTCACCAAAAGTTTGAATTGCACTTAATCTTTTTACTATAGTCTTTTTCTTAGACATTTGCATTGCTCCATTTGCTAGAGCAGATGTCATTATAACTGGCAACATTTCTGGTGTTAACCCTACTGCAATCGTTATTGCAAATATCAATGAATCCCACCAATCACCTTTAGTAGTAAGATTTATAATTAATATAATCGGAACCATTACAATCATAAATTTTATTAATAAGTTACTTACACTATCAACGCCTTTTTCAAAGCTATTTTTCTCATTCACACTATATAAAGATTTTGCCATACTTCCAAAATATGTGTTCGTGCCAGTTGCTACTACCACAGCCATTGCACTTCCACTTACAATATTTGTTCCTGTAAATCCTATATTAGAAATATCTGTTAAAGATACTTCTTTATCTTTGCATACTGAAAATTTTTCTACTGGATTAGATTCTCCTGTTAACGAGGCTTGATCTATAAAAAGGTCTTTTGCTTCTAGAAAAATTACATCTCCCGGAATCATATCTCCTGACGACAATTTTACAATATCACCAGGAACAATTTCTTCAACATCTACAGAGCTTTGTAGTCCGTCTCTAATTACATCTACCTTATTAGAAATCATTTTCTTCAATTTTTGTACTGCTTTATCCGAGCTAGTTTGCTGAAAGAAAGAAATCATAGCAGAAATAAAAACAGTACCTATAATTAGTGAAAATGTTATATAATCCTTACTTGTTGTAAACACTACATCTGTAAAAAAAGTAATAATAGCAACTACTATAAGCACAATATTAAATGGATTTATAAAGGCTTCCTTTAGTCGGCTTAATGTTGTATTATTATTTTTTATGTCAATCACATTTTTACCGTATTCCTCTTGCTTTTCTTCTATTTCTGTACAACTAATTCCATCCATTGATGTCTTTAAATCTTTAAAAATTTTTGTATTTGACATTTGACTGTAATTCTTTAGTTTCTCTTCTATTCTCATTTTTCTCCTCCCTTGATTTGATTTTTCTTATTATATCACATATTGTAAATTTTAATAATATAAATTTCATTAGTTTGTTGACTTTAAAATATCTCAACTATATAATATGTTTATATTACTTTTGAAAGGATGCTTATTAATGATAAATACAGATGAAAATCCAGAATTCCTTAATTCTTTTTTAGAATATACTGCAACGATACTAAATAAATCGCCCAACACTGTAAAGGAATATAATTATGACATTAACAGATTTCTTAAATATATAAAAAAACACTTTCATATGACAGATGTAGAAGACTTATCAGCCATACCTATTAAAGATATGACAATAGAAACGATAAGCAAGATTACTTTAGATGACATACATTCATATCTATTTTATCTAGCTAATACATTTCAAAGCAAACCTGCTACTAGAGCACGCAAAGCCTCTTCTATTAGAGTATTTTTTAATTATCTTTGTCAGAAAAAAGGGTTAATAGATGCTAACCCTGCTTTAAACTTAGAAACTCCTAAAATTGGAAAAAGAATGCCACGATATTTATCTCTTGACGAGAGTAAAAAATTATTAAGTGCTACTATACAAGATGATAATGACAGAAACAAGGAACGAGATTTTGCAATAATCACACTGTTTTTAAATTGTGGTATGCGTTTATCAGAATTAGTAGGAATAAATATAAATGATATTGAGTTTTCAGAATGTAAAATGAATGTAATTGGTAAAGGAAACAAAGAAAGAACTATATATTTAAACAAAGCTTGTATGGAAGCTATTAATCAATATTTATCCATAAGGCCTAAACAAGGAATTCGTTCTGGTTCAGAAAAGGCTTTATTCTTAAGTGAAAGATTAGAAAGAATTAGCAATCGAACAGTGCAATATATAGTAAAAAATGAATTAACTAAAGCTGGGCTTGATACTAATAAATATTCAGTTCACAAACTAAGGCATACTGCTGCAACTTTAATGTACCAATATGGAAATGTTGATATTAGAGCTTTACAAGAGCTTTTAGGGCACGAAAGTATATCTACCACAGAAATATATACACACGTAAATAATGATCAAATTAGGCATGCAGTTGAAGATAACCCTCTTGCCAACTATTAAAAAAGTATTCTTTAATTGTAGCTCGTAATGAGTAACAATATAAAGAATACTTTTTATTTATAATTAAGAAATTAAATTTAATGTATCTCTTGCAATTACCATTTCCTCATCAGTTGGTATTACAAATACTTTTACCTTAGAATCTGGCTTTGATATTTCTCCTTCATCTCTAAATTCGTTATTCTTTTCTTCATCAAAATCTACACCCATAAATTTCAATTTCTTGCAAACCTTATTTCTTATTCTAAATTGATTCTCTCCAATTCCTCCAGTAAATACAATTGCATCTATTCCTTCCATAACAGCTGCATATCTTGCTATATATTGAGCTATAGTAGAAACAAATTTATTTATAGCAACTATTGCATCTGGATTTCCTTCATTTGAAGCGTTTTCTATTTCTCTAAAATCTGGAACTAATTTACACATAGCAGTTAGACCTGACTTTTTATTTAAAATGCTTTCCATTTCATCAGGGGTTAAATTTTCTTTTTTCATAATAGCTGTAACAACTGATGGATCTAAGTCACCAGAACGTGTAACCATTGCAATTCCTCCTAATGGTGTTAACCCCATTGAAGTATCTACGCTTTTCCCTCCTTGTACTGCACATATACTAGCTCCTTGTCCTAAATGGCAAGTAACTATTTTTAAATTTTCTATATTTTTATTCATAAGTTTTGCTGCTCTTTGTGCAACATATTTGTGTGATGTGCCATGAGCTCCATATTTTCTAATTCCATATTTTTCATAATACTCATATGGTATTGGATATAAATAATTTTCCTTTGGCATTGTTTGATGGAATGCAGTATCAAAAGCTGCTACCATTGGTACTCCAGGCATAGCCTTTTGGCAAGCTTTTATTCCTAATATGGCTGCTGGGTTGTGTAATGGAGCTAATTTTGCACAATCTTGAATTCCCTTTAAAGCCTTTTCATCGATTAATACAGATTTATCAAAAATTTCTCCACCACCAACAATTCTATGTCCTATAGCATTTATTTCTTTTAGGCTTTCAATAGCTTTATGATCTGGATTTAATAATTCTTTCATAATTAAATTTAATGCTTCTTCATGATTCATTGCAACTTCATTATAAACAAATTTCTTCCCATCAATTTTATGTGTTAAAAATGACTCTTTCTCCCCTATTCTTTCAAAATTTCCTTTAGTTATAACGCTTTCATTATCCATATTGATTAATTGATATTTTAGTGATGAACTTCCACAATTTAAAACTAGTATTTTCATTATTTTTTCTCCTTATTAATTTTATTTTATTAAACTTGCTGTTTCCCTTGCTATCATTAGCTCTTCGTTAGTAGGAATAACCCAAACTTTTACCTTAGAACTTTCTTTAGAAATATCTTTTTCCATATCTTTTGTTGTATTATTTATTTCTTCATCTAATTCTACACCCATAAATCCTAAGTATTTACATACATCAGATCTTGTAATAGGTCCTTTTTCTCCAACTCCTGCTGTAAATGTTATAACATCCACACCATTCATTGTAACGGCATATTTTCCTATATATTGAGCAATAATATAATCGTATTCTTTTAAAGAATCAATTGCTCTTTGATCGCCTTGTGCAATGGCTCTTTCAACATCTCTGTTATCAGAAGAAATTCCTGATAATGCATACAAACCAGATTTTTTATTTAAAATATGTTCCATTTGAGCTGGATTTAAATTTTCTTTCTCCATCAAGAATGTAACAACTGATGGATCCAAATCTCCAGACCTGCTTCCCATTGCTACACCTCCTAATGGTGTTAGCCCCATTGAAGTATCTACGCTTTTTCCGTTTTGTATAGCACAAATGCTTGCACCTTGACCAATATGGCAACTAATAATTTTTAAATCTTCAATTGGCTTTCCCAATAATTCTGCTATTCTATTTGCTATATATTTATGAGATGTGCCGTGAGCTCCATATTTTCTGATACCATATTTTTCATAATATTCATATGGTATTGGATATAAATAATGCTCTTTTGGCATTGTTTGATGAAATGCTGTGTCAAAAACTGCTACATTTACTTTCCCCGGTAAATTTAATTCACAAGCTTTTATTCCTTGCAAATGAGCAGGATTATGTAGTGGCGCAAATACGATTGCATCCTCTATTCCCTTTTTTACATCTTCATTTACAATAACTGATTCTTTAAATTTTTCTCCTCCATGTACCACTCTATGTCCTATCGCAGTTATTTCGTCTAAACTAGAGATTACAGGATATTTTGGATCAGTAAATTGTTTTAATACAAATTTAATTGCTTCCCCATGATTTCTAGCAATTACATCATATCTGTATTTTTCGCCATTTACTTTATGAGTAACAAAAGAATCATAATGACCAATTCTTTCAAAATAGCCCTTAGCCATTACTGTTTCATCTTCCATATTAATCAGTTGATATTTTAATGATGAACTTCCACAATTCAGTACTAGTATTTTCATACTTACCTCCTATTTTATTTTATATTTTGAGCTTGAACCGCAGTTATAGCTACTACACCAGCTATATCAGAGCTTGAGCAGCCCCTAGATAAATCGTTTACAGCTTTAGAAATTCCTTGGCATAGCGGTCCATATGCCTCTGCTTTTCCAAATCTTTGTGTTAGTTTATATCCAATATTTCCAGCATCCAAATCTGGGAATATTAAAATATTTGATTTTCCCTTTAATGGGCTATTTGGTGCTTTTCTTTCCGCTATCTCTGGAAGTATAGCTGCATCTAATTGTATTTCTCCGTCACATATCAAATTCGGCTTCTTGCTTTTTAATAATTTCGTAGCTTCTACAACCTTTTCCGTTAATGGCGAATGTGCGCTTCCCATTGTAGAATATGAAAGCATTGCTACTTTAGGTTCTTTTCCTACTAATTCTTTAAAACTCTCTGCTGATGATATTGCTATTTCTGATAATGCTTCTGCATCAGGGTATTCATTAAGTCCACAATCTGCAAAAACAAAAATTCCATTTTCCCCATAGTCACATTCTGGAACTACCATTACAAAAAATGCAGATACCAATTTTGTATTTGGTGCAGTTTTTAAAATTTGCAATGCTGGTCTTAGTGTATCAGATGTAGGGTGATTTGCTCCTGAAACAAATCCATCTGCATCTCCAGATTTTACCATCATTGTAGCAAAATATCTGCTATTTGTTTTTAAAAGTTCTTGTGCCTGTTCAATAGTCATTCCTTTTGCTTTTCTTAATTCATATAAATCATCAGAATATTTTCTAAGTTTAGTTGATGTCAATGGATTTATTATTTGAACTCCATCGATCTTTATATCATTCTCTTTAGCCAGATTTTTAATTTCATCTGTATCACCTATTAATATTATATTAGCAAAACCTTCGTTTAAAACCATTTCTGTGGCCTTTAAAACCCTCACATCATCTGCTTCTGGCAATACAATATTTTTTATATCTTTTCTAGCCTTTTCCTTCATTGTATCTATAAAAGTCATATTAATGTCCTCCTAATTAATTTTACTCCTTTATTATATATGCAAATTTGGAAAAGTACAAGGTCTATTTTTTATATATTATTTGTGATTATAATTCATTTGTGATAATGTCTTAATAAATCATTTGAGAAAATGTCTCAATTA
>USEX01000025.1 GCA_900553755.1 uncultured Clostridium sp. | reverse complement strand
TAAAAAGCAAAAATCAGATCCACTAGAAATAGAAAATATTTAAAAAAATACCAATAGGCGAAATGTTTATGACATCTGTAGGACTTGCGGTTGCTGCTATTCCAGAAGGTTTGCCAGCAATTGTAACAATAATGCTTTCAATAGGAGTTACTAAAATGGCGAAGAAAAATAGCATTATTAGAAAATTGCCAGCAGTAGAAACTTTAGGAAGCAGTAACGTTATTTGTTCCGATAAAACTGGAACTTTAACTCAAAATAAAATGACAGTTACGAGCATAAGAAATGCTTTTGGAGAGGCAAACCAGGAAGATAAACTAAAAATATTAGAATTGGGGATGATGTGCACAGATACTCAAGAGCAAAATATAAATGGATCAAGAACCATAATGGGAGAACCTACAGAAGTAGCTATTGTAAATGCAGGTGTGAAAAATAACTTAAGTAAGTTAAGTTTATATACGAATATGAAAAGGGTAAAAGACATTCCTTTTGATTCTACAAGAAAAATGATGACAACAATTCACAGAATAAACCATGGATACAGAATAATTACGAAGGGAGCACCGGATGTATTATTAAAAAGATGTAGCCAATATTATCAAAATGGACAAAATGTACCAATTTATAGCAAGAAAGAGCTGATAGAAAAACAGAATGATGACATGGCAAATTCTGCATTAAGAGTAATTGCAGTAGCGTATAAAGATGTAGAACAGTTGCCGAATTTTATAGATAGTAAATCAATAGAAAAAGATTTGAATTTTGTAGGATTAATAGGGATGATAGATCCACCTAGAGAAGGAGTAAAAGAAGCTGTAAAAACATGCAGAAAAGCTGGAATAAAAACTGTAATGATTACAGGTGATCACATTCAAACGGCAAAAGCAATTGCAAAAGAGATAGGAATATTTAGAAAAGGTGATTTAGCAATAGATGGAATAAGCTTAGATAAAATGAGCCAGGAAGAGCTAAATCAGAGTATAATGCGATATTCTGTATTTGCAAGGGTTTCGCCAGAAAATAAAGTTCAAATTGTGAAGGCTTTTAGAAGCACGGGAGCAGTTGTTGCAATGACTGGTGATGGTGTAAATGATGCTCCTGCACTAAAAAATGCTGATATAGGAATTGCAATGGGAAAAGGAGGAACTGATGTTGCTAAAAATGCTGCAGACATGATTTTAGTTGATGATAATTTTGTTACGATAGTGGAAGCGGTAAAACAAGGAAGAAATATATTTGATAATATAAAAAAGGCAATTCACTTTTTAATAGCAACTAATATTGGAGAGATAGTGGCAATTTTTGTAGGACTTTTATTAGGAATAAAATCGCCATTGCTAGCAATTCAATTGTTATGGATAAATCTTGTTACAGATTCATTCCCAGCAATTGCACTTGGCTTGGAAAGAGCTGAAACTGATATAATGAACAGATTACCAAGAAATCCTAAGAAAAGTATATTTGCAGATGGTTTATGGGGAAAGATTATAACAGAGGGTACAATGCTGGGAATGCTTACATTGTTGGCTTTCAGTATCGGAACAAAAAAATATGGAGTAGATGTGGGAAGAACAATGGCTTTTTTAGCATTGGGGTTGCTAGAATTAATACATGCGTTTAATATTAAGAGCGAAGGAAGTATATTCAAATTAAATATATTTGAAAATAAATTTTTAGTTGGAGCATTTATTTTGGGAGCAATATTACAAATAGGAGTTGTAATTATAGAGCCAATAGCACAAGTATTTAAATTGGTACAATTAAATACAACTCAATGGTTATATACAATTGTAATATCAATTTCACCAATATTTATTGTTGAAATACAGAAAAAATTGAATAGTTTGAAGCATATAGAGATAATAAACGAAACTGTTGAGTATAGTAAAAGTAAGTAAAAAAGAGAAAGTGGAAGATTATGGAAGATATTACTGCCAAAACAACACTCCAATAGTTGCAATAGTTGTAGAAAATGTTCTAAATGGGAGAAAACAGAATATTTTATTTGAAATTGCATAGAATATATGGTATAATTAAAAGCGTCGCAGTAAAAAGGAGAGTGAATTATATTTTAAGCAATAGAATAAAATACTGCACCAAAGAAATGTGGAAATTTGCGAGATGGATAATGATAGCATTGTTTATATTAGTTGCTATTATTATGATAAAATACAAACCTGTTTATGAAGTTTATTTAAATGGTGAGAAAATAGGTTATGTAAAAAGCAAAAAAAATATGGAAAATATTATTAATACAGAGCTTTTAATATCTGATAGTCCATATGCGATATTTTCTGAGTTGATAAAAGAACCAGAATATAAATTAAAATTAGCAGATATATCAGAGACAAACGAGAATGAAGTAAAACAGATATTACAAGCAGACGTAAAAACAATATATAAAGTTTACGCGATTACATTAAATGATGAGAAGAAAGCCTATGTAAACACATGGGAAGAGGCAGAGCAAATAATAGAAGAAATGAAAGAAGAATATGCTGATTCTACAGAGTTTAACATAGCAGTTATAGAAAATTATACAGAAAGTATAGATGATATAAGTGTATTAGAGCTTGCAGAGGCTCATGATGCTATAAATAATGATTTAAGAGTAATAAAAGATGAGCAAGAAAGAATTGCTGCTGCAACTTGTAACGGAGTATATTTAGCAGTAAAACCAGTATCAGGAAATATTACATCCAGATATGGAGCAGTAGAGAGCATAAGAGACCATACTCATGCGGGATTAGATATAGCAGCACCAGCAGGAACTACTATAAAAGCAGCAGCTGCTGGTACAGTATCTTATTCTGGCTGGATGGGTGGATATGGTTACCTAATAATAATAGATCACGAAAACGGAGTTCAAACTTATTATGGTCACTGTAGCAAATTATATGCTAAAGAAGGTGAAACCGTAGAAGCAGGAGATCAGATAGCAGCAGTAGGTTCAACAGGTAACTCTACAGGAAATCACTTACACTTTGAAATACGTGTAAATGGTAGTCAAGTAAATCCACAAAGATATTTATATAATTAGTAAAAAGCAAGGTACATCAATCTTGCTTTTTTATAATATTGTAACATAATATTCACAAAAATTTCACAAATATATTGTATTATACAATTAGTTTAAGATAATATATATAATATAATAATTCGAAAGGAAGTAAATAATAATGGAAAATAAAGGAGAAAAAGCAAAAGAGCCAGATGCAGTTATAGAAAATTCTGGCAAGGAATTTAAAGCAGTGAAATATAATGATTACAAAGAAAATCAAAAGAAAGAAAAATTAAATTTTAGTTTTATAAAAACTATAGGAGTCCCATTCTTGTGTGGAGTTTTAGGAGCAGGAGTTGTGTTAGGAACATGTTTTGGTATTCCAGAAATAAAAGATAGTATATTAGAAAATACAAAAAATGGAATAACGTCAACTTCTACTGCTGCAGCTTCAAACAGTACAATAAATACGCAAGCAGTATCATTACTTAATTATTCTGAAACAGGTATTGCTGTAGCACAAAAAGTATTACCATCAATAGTAGGTATTACAGTAGAATATCCAGTAAGTTCAATTTTTATGAATCAATCAACAACGGCAACAGCCTCTGGCTCAGGAATTATAATAAGCGAAGATGGATATATATTAACAAATAATCACGTTATAAATTCAAATTCATCATCTTCTTATTATGCGATAGGAGAAGCAAGCAAAGTTTCTGTATATTTATATAATGATGAAACTGCATATGAAGCAAAAGTAGTAGGAACAGATGAACAAACAGATTTAGCAGTTATTAAAATTGAAAAGGATGGGCTAACAGCTGCAGAACTTGGCAATTCTGATTCAGTTCAAGTAGGTGAAGTTGTTATGGCTGTGGGAAATCCATTAGGAATGCAAAGCAGTATAACATCAGGAATTGTAAGCGCAGTTAATAGAACAATTTCAGATAGTGATGGAAAAACTTATAATTTAATACAAACAGATGCAGCAATAAACTCAGGTAACAGCGGAGGAGCATTAGTAAATAGTCAAGGTCAAGTAGTTGGCGTAAACACTTTAAAAGTATCTGCAACTGGAGTTGAAGGTATGGGATTTTCTATACCAATAAATTCTGCAAAACCAATATACCAAGACTTAATACAATATAACAAAGTACGTAGACCATATATAGGAATATCTGGCAGAGATTTAGATGAAAATTTAGCAAAGACCAACAAACTAGTAAAAGGCATTTATGTAGTATCTGTTGATGATTTTTCAGCTGGAGAAAAAGCCGGAATTAAAGCAGGCGACGTAATTGTAAAAGCAGATGGACAGAGCATTACAACAATGAAGGAGCTAAATGAGATAAAGAATAAGCATCAAATTGGGGATACTATGACAATTACAGTAAATAGAAATGGAAAAGAAAAAGACTTAACAATACAATTGGAAGAGCAAAAATAGAGAATATAAAAAACCACAAGTATTTACATTCAGTTCACAAAAAGGGCAAAAAGTAGTGGTAATATATAAACATAGTTAGTAAATAGTTATACCGTACTAACTAAAAAACAAAAACATCCCCTTTTATTTTCGAACCAGCCACATGAGAATGGCTGGTTAATTTTATATTTATAAATTAATAAAAAATTGCAAACCTTTTGAAATTTTTTTATTAATACTATTGACAAACCAGCCTTTAATGTTGTACAATAACACTTGTCAACCAATATAGTACATTTAATGTATTACAATCTATATGCAGATGTGGCGGAATTGGTAGACGCACAGGACTTAAAATCCTGCGGTTGAATAAACCGTGCCGGTTCGATTCCGGCCATCTGCACCACTAGAACCTCAAGTGTTTCGGAAGATGAACTTGAGGTTTTAATTATAAAAATAGTGCAAAGTTCTAACAAAAGTTCTAACACTTTTCCAAAATTAGAATTTTTATAAATAGTTAGAAATGTATTTTGTAAAACAGATTACCTAAAGTGCAAGTTCGGTAATTTGTTCTTTTTTTGTATCTTTTGTATCTAATGCAAGTTTATCACTAATAACACTTGCAGAAATTCTTTTATTTTCTATATCAGCATGTGCATATCTTAATGTAGTCTGAAAATTAGAATGACCCAACCATATTTGTATATCTTTAACTGGTACTCCATTTTGAATTAACAAAGTACCACAACTATGTCTTAAGTCGTGTAACCTTATATGCCTTAGATTATTTTGTTCTAGTATTTTACTAAAAGTTTGAGTTACATATCCAGGTTTCATTAATTCTCCATTTTCCATTAAACAAATATATTCTTTATAATCATTGCAATAAGTATTACCATAAAACTTTTTATATTCTTCATACTTATCTTTATAAGTGTTTAATAAATCAGCAATAAAATCAAATAAAGGTAAAGTTCTATAACCAGAATCACTTTTTGCTCTATCTTTGAAAATGAATTGTGTAACACCATCAATTTTTCCACGTCCTACTGTATGTCTAATTGTTAATGTTTTAGCTTTGAAATCAATAGCATTCCATTTAATACCTATAACTTCTTCACGCCTTAATCCATATACACCAGCAATAAATACTGGCAATTCAATAGGTGTAGTTTTTATAATTTCCATTAGTTTTAGTAACTCATCTTGTGTATAATAATCTGCTGTATATTCTTTAGTTTTAATTGATTCCAATTTAGTAGCAGGGTTACTATCAATTATTTCTGTGATAACTGCACTTTTTAAAGCCTTACTAATATTTGCTCTATAATGTTTTACTGTATTTCCAGATAGTCCTTCTGCAAATAGTAAATCAAAAAAGTCTTGAATGTGTTTAGGCTTTAAATCAACTAATTTTATTTTTTTAGTTTTAAAGTACTTATATAATCTACCTTTAATAACTTGCTCATAACCTATATATGTTGTTTGTTCGACTTTTCCTTTTTGCTTTTCTAGCCATTCTAACATATAATCACAAAATAAAATATTTTTATATTTATCATATATGTTTGGATCTCTTAATTTTATTTTAGATTTTTGCTCATATTCAATTTTAAATTGTTCTAGTTTTTCTTCAGCCTTTTTCTTGTTTCCTTTTATAGTATAACCTGTTGGAATCCATTTGGGTTTTCTTTTTCCATAATCATCATATAAATTTAAAACTGCATAATACAGTCCTTTCTTTTTTTGTAAGCTACCTGTTATCATTTTTCTCCTTTCTGTTGTAACAGTTTATATTTAACTTATCATTGATATTTTGTTTATTATACCATGATAATCAAAAAAATCCTACTGTTCTGTCATTACATATTTGATAACATTAACTTTAGGAATTTTATATTCTCTGCCAACTTTTTTACTTTTTATTTTCTTTTCTCTTAACATACGATACGCAAGAGAGTTACTAATTCCACCTAGCATTTTTCTCATTTGTGTAAGATTTACAATGTCTGGGAAGTCTGTAAACATTAAAGTATAAGATTCTTTCATATCAGCCATATTTAGCACCTCCTTTAAGATTTAAAATAAAAAAAGACCTATTTATCAATAGGACTAATTAAATACTATAACAATATCTTTTCTTGTATTTTTGTGTTGGTATTTTAATATTCATATTTATTGATTTAGGAACATCACTACCAACTTTTAATTTTCTATCTATAACTAGATTGCCTTTACTATTTCTATGATATGCACTTGAATTCCATTTTCTATAAGCTAAATCACTTATTTCAGAAGAATAAGATAATTCTTTACTTGCTTCAATATGTTGTTGTTTAACAAATTCAAATAATTGTTTATCATTTTCATTTTGCCTTTTATTTCTAATCCATTCTCTTTTTGCAATTTTACGGTTTTCTTTACTAATTTGAGTTCTATATTCTTTTTCTTGCTCATATCTTGCATCTTTTTTTATAATCTTTGTTATATAAGATGGATCAACATTCAATTCTTTTGCAATAATAGTTGGCTTTTCGTGTTCATTATAATATTTGTCTAGTATATAGCTCTTGTTATCTATATTAATCACAACCTTTCAAATAATTTGGTAAAATTTGTGTCTACATATTTTTTATACAATTATAGCACTTGACATTTCATATTAATTGATGTAATATATTATTATATTTCAACTATTAATATTTGATACTATTATAAAGTAATAATTGTAATATGTCAATATATTACAATAAAAAATTTGAAAATTTTAAGGAGAATACAATAATGGAGTTTAATTTTAAAAGTAACAGTGCATATTCTTATATGAGATATGGTGGATATCAAGGAAAATATAAAGGAAAAGAATACTATATGGTTCCCAACCCAGAGGCTAGTATAAATATTAGGGATTTATATGATATGTTCAGTAAAATGGATTCAATATTGGTGGATTTATTAAATATAGGAAGAATATGTATAGATTCAGAAGATGATCAGACTAAGTTTACTTGTGCATATTTCTTTGTAGAGCAATATGGTTTACTAGGTTTTATGGTTGAAGCACCAATTAATGCAGATTTTCTATTAAATGAAGAGGTAACATTAAAAGAAAATAATTTTATTAATAAAAATTGTGTAATGAGAACAAAAGAATATTTTGATTTGTTTTTCCCATTCACAAAAGATAATGAAATGAATTATACAGTAACAAAGGGTAAAGTGAAGCTAGAAACAAATTCTGATTTGCAAAGAATGCTAAATCGTACATCTCTTAACAATCAATTAATTTATTCTAGTTTCTATTGTGAAAAAATAGATTGGATAATTGAATACGCAAAAAAAATGTATAAAACATTCAAAAAATATGTAGATTTAGCAAATAATAGTATAAATGATTATGATGAATATAGAGCAAGAGAAACTATAAATGATTATTACTTTTCTGGAATACCATATAAAATAAACATGTATGGAAATACACCAGAAATCTCTTGGCAACCTAATTGTTTAAAACAAGCAATAGATATGGCTTTTGGATTTATGCTTTGCAGTGAAAAAAATCCTTTAAAAATTTGCAAACATTGTGGTAAAGTATTTTATGCCAAAAACCCTAAAGCTGAATATGATAGTAGTCAATGTAGAAACCAAGCAAATGTATATAAAAGTAGAAACAAAAATAAAACAGATTAAAAATAATTATTGAAATTATAGAAAAAGCATTGTTTTTAAAATAAAATTAAAGTATAATAAATCCATCCTTTTCATAGAGAAAATCTTTGTGAAAGGAGGTGAACATTTTGAGTTCATTCGATTTAATTTGGCGATTAATTGTTTTATTATTACTTAGTAATAGTAAAGATGATGAAAACCAAAATTCTCAAGATTAGTACAAACTAATCAAAGGCAGTCTGGTCAACTGCCTTTATTTTTTGCAAAAAAATGAGATATGCGGTCAACATATCTCTGTGAACATTTAAGTTCTTCGATTTATTCTCTTGCTTAAGCTAAATATAGTATACTATATTTTTTATTATATGTCAAATGTTTTTCAAAAATTCATTATTTAAAAAAATTTATATTTTTTTAATCATCATCATCTAAATACTCAAATAATTTACTATCATAAAAATCTTTTATAGAAATTCCAAAGCCAATACATATATAGTAAATTGTATCAGAAGAAGGAGCTTTCTTTATAACTTTAAAAATACTTCTTATAGTTGAGGGATTAATTCCAGAAGCTATTGCTAGTTGATTTATATTCATATTGTTTAATTTGCATAGTTCATCTATTCTTTTTCTTGTTGCTTCTAGCAAAGTCATAATATCCCTCCTATTCTTACGAAAATTTATAAAATCAGTATAGCAAATAAAAAAACAAAATATGCGTGAAATTTAACGCATAAACATTGACATTTTTGAGCAGTAATGGTATAAAAAATATAGAATAATAAACTTATGAAAAGAGGATTTTTTATGAACAATAAAGTAGTAAATAAACAAATACCGTTAGAAACAATAGTAAAAGTTGCTAATCATTTAGAAGATTACAAAGAAAATTACGATAGAAAATTTGAATTAGAACAAAATAAAAATAAGAATATTCCTTATGGAGAAAAACAATGGGAATATGAAAATGGAAATACAACTATTAAATATACAATAGAATTTAAAAATGGAAAAAATATAACAGAAAGTGATTATAACTGGTTTGTTGGGAATTTAAATCAACCAAGTACAATAAAAAGTATATCTATAGATTTATATGTTAGTTTTTATACCAAAAGTCCAAACAACACTATTAATGACATATATAATAAAGTTAATGTTTCATTATATTTTAGAGAATTTGATGTTACTATAGATGTAGACACTACAAATCAAGAAAATGAAGCTCACAATTTATATTCAGAAGTAATGAATATTTTAGAAGAGAATGAAGATAGATACAATAAAACAATGAAACATAGAAAAATAAGAACACAATGTTTTACTATATCTGTAGGAATTATTTTGTCTTATATTTTGTATGTTATTTTGAAAATTAATATAGATAAAATACCTCCGACATTAGCAGAGTATTTAAACAATAAATATATTCTGGTATTTGGACAATGGTTTGTTGCTATTTTATTAGGAAATGTATTTTCATATTGGTATATATTATCAGTTTATAAACCTTTATTGCCAGAAACAAAATATGCTGGATATAACTATTCGACAGGTAGAGGAAATTATACAGATGATGTTGATGACTATATAGAACATTCAGAAGTACATTTTGGAAAATACTGGGATGCAGAAAAAAGAAGAACAAAAATTGAAAAAATGTATAAAATAACAAGCAAAATTATATTAGTGCAATTATTGATAAGTGTAATTTTATTTTTTATAATAAAATAATTTCGTGAAAAGGGGCAAATATGAAAACTAAAGAACAAAGATATAATGAATTATATAGTAGTGGATTAGTAGATTCGATAAAAGAATTATTTGCTAATAGAAATGATATTAGTGAAGATTACTATGTTTTAATGGCTGATTATATAGATTCTATGAATGAAATAAAAGATGAAATGTTAATCAATCCGACAGAGATAGCACGAAGAATGCCTGAACTTGTAAAAAGCATACAAGAAACAAATTTAGGTGGGATTTATGGAAGAACTGATGACAATAGAATACAAATGGAACAATCTCTTAGCTACGAAGATAAAAAGTTATATTTCTTCCACGAACTAACTCATGCTTTGCAAACTTCTCATGAAAATGGTAGAGAACAATGTGGATTTTATAATGGACATGATGGAATGTTTCTTACAGAAGGAGCAACACAATATACTGCCGAAATGTTATATAATGTTTCTAATGGTACAAATTTAGAATATAGACAACAACCGAGAACAGTAAGAGGAGCAAGTAATAGAACTCCATATAGTCCATTAAGTGAATATCAATATAATGGAAATGTTTTAGATTTATTAGCAAAGAGTATGGATTTGCCTTTACCACAAGTTTTAGCATTAGCATATAAAAAAGATGGTAGAGAAACATTAAAAGGTATATATGAAAGTATGGAAGGTAATCAAGGCAAGTTTGATGAATTAATGAATAATTTAGAGCAAATATATTCTATAGATAATTTATTGATACATGGATACGGAGAACAACTACAAGGTCAAACGCCACTAAATATTACAATGCAAGATGGAGTTACAAGATTTCAAGGAAATTTAAACACCTATAGAGAACTTATGAATAAAACTGAAAGAGAATTAGTTGCAACTTATATTGAAAATCATGATACAGAGTATATTTTACAAAATTATGATGAAGTTGCTCAATTTCTAACTACTCCAGATTTACGAGATAATTTCTTAACAGCAGTTCATGAATTACGTGATTTATCACAAGATAATAGAAGTAGTAATAATACTATAAATTTTGAAGATTATAGACTAAATAGAGAACAAACTACAAAAACACCACAATTTGAAATGCCGGAAGGTTATTATATTAATGAATATGGAGAAATAATTAGACCTACAAGAGAAGAAAAACAAGAGCCAATTCAAGAAACTATTAATGTACAGCCAAATGAAACTAAACTGTCATTAAAACAAAGAGTAGCACAATTTTTACAAAAAAATAATCTATTTATGAATTTATCTTTTGTTGATAAGTTTGTTCATAAACAATTAGATGTATTACCATCACCTACACAAGAAATAAGAAAAACAAATACATCTACAACAAATAGAACAAGAGAAAGTTTTATAAATGAATTAACCAATTTTGGTGCATATAGAAATTTACCACCTATTCAAAGAATGTCTGATCCAGAAAGAATGGCACAAATGAGAAGAAAAATGGAACAAAATCAACAATCTAATGATGATAATGAAAGAGGTTAGAAATGGATGAAAATATTATTAATTATATGAATAATATTGAAAATACTAATTTATCTGAAGAGGATAAAGAATTTGAAAAGTATCTAAAGTTGTTTAAAGAAAGATTTGGAAGAAATGCTTATATTGCAGAGCCAAATGGAACAAAAGAGCAAACAATAGAAGCAATCAAGATTTGTTTAGAAAAGAATGAAGATATATTAGATCAATTATTATATTCAGGTCCGGACAACTTTATTTATTAAATTAAGTTATTAAAATTTAAATTAT
This sequence comes from uncultured Clostridium sp., assembly GCA_900553755.1. Taxonomy (GTDB): domain Bacteria; phylum Bacillota; class Clostridia; order TANB77; family CAG-508; genus UMGS1901. Next base: position 3,840 of record USEX01000025.1, on the reverse strand, counting down.
ATAAAAAGAAAGAGGGATATAAGTATGAATGTTAATGAAAAAATTATTTCTACTAAAACAGAATTATTAGAAACAATAAAACAAGGAGTTAATATTTTAGATTATATTAAAGATGAAAGAGATATTGATTTTGTAACTAATGCAATTGTAATTGAAAAAAATGATGAAGATTCATTTTATGAAGAAACTGCTGAAATAGTATTTAAATCAATATTATATTATGTATTATTTACAGATGGAGAAACTAAAACATTGAATAGATGTAAGGAAATTGCTAAATATGGTATAAATGGAATAGATGGAATTAATAAAATAAGAGATTTGGTTGCAAATGAAGAAAGAGCAAATTTATTATTTAAACCAGTTGAAATAGCTTCAGAAGCAACAGCAAAAGCAGTATTTGAAAAATTAAATGAAAGATTATCAAAAATATAGGTTAAGGGGAGAATTTCGTTCTCCTCTTTTTTTTAGCATTATAATTCTAAATCCCATTCTTTTTCTCTTTCTTCACATTCGAGTTGCTTTACAGGATCAATAAAAGTATTAGTTTGTTTTTCAAAATCTTTAATTAATTGTTTTGATTCTCCAATGCCAAATTTATTACAAATCCAAACTATAAATTTATCCACAGTTTCATAGAATTTATCAATAATTTTGTGTAAATGACTATTTTCTTTTTCTAATTTACGATATTTGCCTTTATATTCGTATTCCAAATTATAAGATTTTTTTTCAAATTCTTCCTCTAATTCTTTTTTTCTGTTATTAAAGTCAAAATTAAGATTATTGCTTTCTACTTTGTATTTATGTTCCAAACTTTTAACAGTATTGTGTAATTTTTCATTGTCAGCAAGTATTTTATCTATTTCTTTTTGATATTTTTCTGCCTCATCAACAACTTTAGATTGTTTTGATAATTCTTTATGCAATGATAAATTATTTTTATATAATTCTTTAATTAAATCATCTTTAGGTTTTATGATTTCTTTTAGTATTTTTTCATCTCTTTTTATTGAAAACTTACTAATTTCATTTATATTTGGAACTTCTGGTATTTCTATTTTAATATCTTTTAAAATTTTCTTGGTATTTTCGTAATTTGTAATTTTCTTATATTTTTCAACTGTATAATGTTTTCTGTCAGTATCTTCAACAAACATACCTCTTTCTAAATCAAAACCATTTGATTTTACATGATTAAAGTAGGCATCCTGTAATTTTCTATAACTGTCTCTGCCTTTCCAAAAATCTCTTGCACAAATTTTATCAATGTCGTTTCCATCTTTGTCTTTTGTATGAACAACAGGAACAAACATTAAGTGCATATGTGGTACACCTTCATCTAAATGTACTACTGCTGATATTATATTCTTTTCTCCAAGATTTTTATAATTACAAATAAATTTATAACATTCATCAAAATACCTTTTTGTTTCTTTTTCTCCAATTTTATCAAAGAATACTTGGTCTGATGTAAATATCATTTGACACATTATAATACTGTTACTCCTGAGATGACCCTGAACGTTGTTTTCTTTTAAATATTTATCAAATTCTTTTGTATATGTTAGTTCATTTTTCTTAATGTAATAATTTAAATGTGTTTTTGTTGGATCAATATCTTTATTAGTATGACTTTTTGCTTTTCTATCATTATGAGTTCCTTTTCCATTTACTTCTGCTCGTGTTAATTTTTCATTCCTTACAATAGCATAACTCATATCTCCATGCACCTCCTTCTTTGCTCGAGATATTGTTTCAATGTCTAACACACTAGACAAACAAAGTTTGTCTGTGTGGCAGGGTTAGACAACCCCACACCCAAAAACCTAAAATAGCTTATTTGCATTTTAGGTTTTTCATAAAAATTTACTTATCGCAATTTTTATAAATGTGAGCAAAAAAATAAATTTTTTACTCACAACCAAAAAGTACTTATGCTTTTTGGTATTCACTTTAGCAATTACCAATCTGAAACCAGAGGGAGAGAGCTAAAGTGAATTAGGTGTAATAATCCCATTGTTACAAAAAGAATTATTACACCTTTTATAATGAAACCGTCGGTCGTTCGCCTCGTTTCATAGGTAGTCTAGTAAGTAGCTTTTGCTACTATAATTGCTGATACTACTGAAGTATCTTTGTTCATACTTGTCCAAACTTTTTACAATTATAAATCCACACCAAGATATGCCACCGAATACTCTTTTATTATTGTGAGTCTGTGTTCTAAATTCTCACTCACGCACTTTGTATAATTAGACTGCTTATACAAATACGAATGAACTTTATAGCATCGGCTCATCACACCAAACACTTTTTAAGAGGTGTTGCATTTCTCTTTTGCACAATAAAAAGGCTATATGTAGATTTACTACATATAACCTTCTATGTTATTATTAAATTAAACATTTCCATAAATAAATCTTGTTGAATTAGAGATTTGTAAACCATTCCAAAGATTTATAGTTGGTAAAGATTCATTTCCAATTATAAAGCACTTGTCAGCTTCTAATTGTATTCCACCTAATAAATATGAATTAGGTAAAATTACTAAATAATATTCTGGTGTTAAAGGGAAGCCAATCAAAACATCATGTCTTGCAATACCATTTCTCAAATTTTTGGTTCTATAATTATATCTGACAATAGGATTATCGCTAGTTAGGAATTTAATAGATGATTTGTTATGAAATAAAATCCATGTTTTTGATAATATTTCATTGCAAAATTTATATATTCTTGTTTCATCTGTCATGATGCCTAAAACAATATCTTTATAATAAGCATCATCGTTATATTTCTGTATTATATCAGAGTATTTTTTTAATTCCTCAGACGTACTTAATTGGTTATCTAGATTTTCTAATGTTTCAGTATAACTATCTTTCATTAGATATATCATATCAGGAACTCTAGAAATTTGTGTTATAATTATTTTAGCAATATTATTTTTTAGAATTGGCGATGCTAAAGGTCGTTCTGTTATTTTAAGATTAGCTCTAGCAATTATTTCTTTTATAATTTTGGAATAAGTATCATCTACAAATTCTTTGTAAAATGTTTCATAACTTTTTTCTCCTAATTTATCTTTGGCATTATAAATATTTTTTTCAAATCCTATACTATTTTTCGTTGCTTTATGAACTTCATTTGTTTTTTTGTCATAAAAAAGTATAGTACCATTTTTACTTTCAAATAGTTGTAAATAGCTTTTAGGAAGAAAATGATTCTTTATTGTTTCTATATTTCTACTTGGAATATACTTTGTACCTTTCATTGATATCACCTAATATGTTATATCATAAAACATATAAATAGTAAATTATTGAGTTATATAGATATTTAAAATATCAATAATAAGTTAGACTGCTATTCTATCAAAAGTTCTAACATAGTTCTAACACTAAATTCAAAATTTTAAAAAAAGATTTTTGTTCCTCTTGCATATATTTAACAATGAGTATGCTATAATAACCTTGCATTTAAGCTAATTTGAAAGGTAATAAATAACAATAATTGGTGCTTAAAAATAGTAAGTAACAGATGGCGTAAAATTCTTAAAATCCTGCGGTTGAATAAACCGTGCCGGTTCGATTCCGGCCATCTGCACCATTAGAACACCAAGCGTTTTGAGTAATCAGAACTTGGTGTTTTAATTTTAAAAATTGCAGATTTCCTAACATTTTTCCTAACACTTGAGCAAATGTGTTGTAATTTTGAAAATGTTTTGAAAAGCACTTTTGAACATTATCTAGTGCCAATAGATAATTGTTCTTTTTTTATGCGGTCAATTGAAAAAGTAAATTCTATTTGGAAAAAGTAAATTCTAGTTACCGAGTA
>USEX01000024.1 GCA_900553755.1 uncultured Clostridium sp. | reverse complement strand
CCATGGGGAGCACCAAAGGGAATGAGAGCAATAACCTGGGAAAAATAGCAATATTACGAAAAAAGTACGTAAACGGAAAAATTCGTAATGAAGAAACCTTAAGGAATCCCTTAAGGTTCTCTTTTTTGACAATAAAAATCCTTGACAAATTAATAGCATATTGATAATATAAAATAGCAGATAACTAGGAGGACACGTGATGAGCTTTTTTGAAATTTTTTATCCTAAAAAGCATATAAATAATGTATTAGATATAGAGTACGATTTCTTACAGGGAAAAGGAATTGAAGCATTATTGTTGGATATAGATAATACATTAATTGATTATGATAATAATCTACTAGAAGGATTAGAAAATTGGATAGAAAATTTGAAAAAGAAGAACATAAAATTTTGTATATTATCAAATACTAATAAAAAACAGAAAGCAGAGAATTTATCAAAAAAATTTGATATTCCATATGTGTTTTTTGCAACGAAACCATTAAAAAGAGGCTTTTATAAGGCAAAGGAAATTTTAAAAATACAAGATAATACGAAAATTGCAGTTGTGGGTGACCAAATAATGACAGATGTATTGGGTGCAAATAGGTGCAAAATGTATTCAATATTAGTTACTCCGATAAAGAATAAAGATATATTTGTTACAAAGATAAATAGAGTTATAGAAAAGAAAATATTAAAAAAATACTATAAAGATAAGATGAAAGATAAGAGGAATACGAATGTACATAAATGATATAAATATTTTATATTTCTTAGGAATAGGAATTTTAGGATTATTAGTAGGGCAATTTGTGGATTGGTGTAATATTAGATTGTTAGAGCACAAAAAAGTTTTTAGTAAAGAGTTTTTTTCGGTATATATGAAACAATTTAAGCCTAAATACAGCTACATGTGTGCAATGGCTATTATATATGTAGGGATAATGTATACAAGTGCATTTTCGCTAAAAGCATTGGCGTATTACATATTGGCACCAATGCTAATGAGTGCTTTGATAATAGATTATAAAGAACAGATAATTCCTAATAGGTTAAATCTAACAATTTTTGAGGTTGGATTAGCATACACGTTTTTGGAAGGAATAGTAAATATAAATGTTGCAATAAATATGCTTTTAGGAATGATTGTTGGAGCTGGAATATTTTTGCTTATAACTTTTATAGGAGGTCTTATTGCAGGTAAAGAAGCGATGGGCTTCGGAGATGTAAAGCTTATGGGAGCTTTAGGATTATTTTTTGGATGGCAAACAATAATTATTATTTCACTTTTTGCATTCTTGATGGGAGCAATAATTGGAGTTTTATTGATTGTAAGCAAGAAAAAATCAACACAGGATTATATTCCATTTGGACCATTCATAGTAATAGCAGCTATAATAGCAATGTTTGTACCATTTAATATTTTATTATTAGCATCATTAAAAATATTCACATTAGGAACATATACAGGAGCATAAAATGAAAAGAGGGTGTAATCTTTATGAATAGCAATTTACGTTGGCTAAGAGACAAAATAAAAATGCAAAATCTTCAAGGTATAATAATATCAAACCCAATAAATGTAAAATATTTGGTGGGGATAGAAGCCGAGGGAACTCTGCTGATTACTCCAAAAGAAAATATTTATATAACAGATGGAAGATATATAGAAAGTGTTAATAAAACACTAACTCTAGATGATGAGATAATTGTGTATGATATGAAAAATCTTACTAAAGACGATTACGAGAATTTTTTCTTATTTTGTGAAAACGTTGGATTTGAAGAGGAGTATGTAACGTATGCTAGATATAAAGAATTCATGCATAAATATAAGATTAATAGCCTAAATGAAACTGAGGGCATAATAGAAAAGCAGAGAATGATTAAGGATTCTGAGGAAATAGAGCTAATAAGAAAAGCATGTGAAATAACAGATAATTGCTTTGAATATTTGAAAAGCTATATCAAAGTAGGAATCACAGAAAAGCAAATAGCAAAGGAAATAGAAAACTTTTTTATAAGTAATGGAGCAGAAGGTGTTTCATTTGAAACAATAGTAGCATCTGGGGCAAATTCTTCAAAACCTCATGCAGTTCCAACAGATAAAGCGATAGAACCAGGAGATCCGATTACAATAGACATGGGTTGCATATATAAAGGTTATTGTTCAGATATGACAAGAACAATATTTGCACAATATGTTCCAGAAGAAATAAAACCTGTTTATGAGCTAGTATTAAAGAATCAGAAACAAGTAATAAATGAGATAAGAGAAGGAGCTAATTTAAAAATAGTTAGCAGAATGGTAGAAAATGACTTCAAATTGCATGGATATGATTGCATACATGCATTAGGGCACGGTGTTGGTATGGAAATACATGAATTACCATTTATTAGTTCTAAAGTAGATTTTATGGTTAAACCAAATATGGTGATAACAGATGAACCAGGAATATATGTGCCAGGAAAGTTTGGAGTAAGAATAGAAGACACTTTAGTTGCTTATAAAGCAATGAGTGAAGCACTAACAAAATCAGAAAAAGATTATGTAATAGTTGACAAAAAGAGCTAAAAGACTTGATTTTTGGCTTGAAATGTAGTATTATAGTAGAGTCGTACATAATTTATGAAAATTATTAATAAAATAAATAATAAAAATTTTGAAAGGGGTAATAATAATGGCAGGAGTATATATGGCAGGAGATTTTAGAAATGGAACAACATTTGAAATGGACGGAAACGTTTTTAGAGTAGTAGAATTTCAACATGTTAAACCAGGAAAGGGTTCAGCATTTGTTAGAACAAAATTAAAGAATGTAATAACAGGAGCTGTAATAGAAAAAACATTCAACCCATCAGAAAAATATCCAGAAGCAGAAATAGAGAAGAAGGATATGCAATACCTATACAACGATGAGAATTTATATTACTTTATGGATAACGAAACTTATGAGCAAATGCCACTTAATAAAGAGCAAATTGGGGATGCATTAAAATTCATAAAAGAAAACATGAATGTAAAAATGTTATCATATAAGGGAAAAGTATTTGCAGTTGAACCTCCAATGTTCGTAGAGCTAGAAGTTACATATACAGAACCAGGATTTGCAGGAAACACAACTACAACATCTGGAAAACCAGCAACATTAGAGAATGGATATGAAATATCAGTTCCAATGTTTGTAAATATCGGTGATGTAATAAAAATAGATACTAGAACTGGTGAATACATGGAAAGAGTTTAATTTAGAAAGGATTTTTATATGTCAGGCTTAAATGATAAATATAATCAAATATTATTAGATATAGAAGAACATATTTCTAATGAAGATGAGAAAAAATATGTTGTAGAGAAAGTAGAAAAACTGTCATCTTTATATATGGATTTAGTAGATAGAATTACTAGAATGGATGATGAGAGAATAGAAAAATTAGAAGAGAAACAAGAAAAAATCATTAATGTGTTATCAAAATTGCAAGAGTCAGTAAACTTGATAAAGAGTGATATATATGAAGATGACAATTATGATTTTGAAATAGTTTGTCCATACTGTAATCATGAATTTGTAGCAGATATAGAATCTGAATTAAAAGAAGAAATCGAATGCCCAGAATGCCATAATATAATTGAGCTAGATTGGGACGGAGAAGAAGAAAATTCATGTAGTGCTTGCCATGATGGTCATTGCTCATCTTGCGGAATAGTACATGAGCATGAAGAAGAAAAAGATGAAGAAGATATTGATAATATAGACGATAATGAAGATGATATGTAAATATTAAAAATTAAAATAATCCAATGGATTGACGGCAATGCCGTCCTTTTTTTATTGTAAGATGCAGATGACATCCAGTTGTTGCTCCATTAGTAGGATTACCATAAGAATCTTTATAAGGATTATTTATTATACCATAAACATTCTTGGGACCTACATAGGAAATTATATCACCACCATTTACTATATCATTTCTAGAAACAATAAATTCGGGAGATACATGGCAATATGATACAGCAATGTCTAAACTATCATTTTTTACAACAATAGTATATCCACCGCCAGCACCCCAACTTGCAAAAGTTACTGTTCCAGAACATACTGCCAAGATAGGAGTTCCTTCAGGTGCAGGAATATCAATTCCACTATGATATGATGAAGCACCAGAAGTGGGGGAAGACCTATTACCAAAATACGAACTTATATAAGTATAGTTCGTAAGAGGCCAGATAAATTCACCATTGTATCCTGATGAAGTGGGAGCAACAATAGGAATAAAACAAGAAATTAGTATTGAAAAAAAGATTATAATTATTAAAAAGAACTTAAAAAAACTACTAGTCATAAAATCTCCTTTATTAACTAGTAGTTTGAATAGTTTGATTATTTGTTTTTCTTAGTGAATACGAATAATTTACTAAAAATATAATTTCCAACAATAACAACTGCTTGAGCAAATAGTGTCCAGAAAATTACCCATAATCTGCTGTTTAATTTTAGGACTGTTACAAATACAAACATTATTAGCATTTCTAAAACTAAAGTAAATAATCTTGCTCCAACAAATGAAATAAATTCTTTGAATACTTTCTTAGATTCACTTTTAAATACAACTGTACGATTTGTTACATATGCAAATAAACATGCTACAATCCATGAAATTATAATTGATATTTGCAATTGTGTACCGTTAGAAGCATCTAATACTGTGAAAAGCAATGCATATTTAACACCTAAATTTACCGCAGTAGCTAAAACACCAAATATTAAATATAATATCACTTCTTTATTACAAAATTTTTTAAATAATTCTTTTAACTTGTCCATATAAATACTCCATATAAAAATTAAAACCCGAAATAGATTTATTCGAGCTTTGTAGTGGCAGGGGTAGTAGGATTTGAACCCACACAGGCGGTTTTGGAGACCGATGTGCTACCATTGACACTATACCCCTATCTAATGACTTTTATATAATAGCATACTTTTTTTGAATATGCAATACAAAAATAAAAAATATTGCACTTATGAAATTAAAGTAGTATAATAGAAGAGTATATGGGGATGTATGTGGTTTTCGACAATATCCTAGAAGCATATAAAGCGAGTAGTGGATGGCTGCTTCGGCCACTATAAAAAAGCAGAATAAAAATAAACGCTGATAATACAGAATTAGCTTACGCTGCCTAAGATAGGCGGCCCGTCTTCTCTTTAGAGGCCTACGACTTTAGAAAAGGCGTCAAATTAGTAGGAAACAAAACTATTTTTGCTATGGAAATAGTGGGTATTAAATAGCTACTTTAGATTTGCATTTGTTTGTTAATACAAATTTAGAGGAATAATAATAACAAACTGCACTCGGAGAAATATATGTGGAAAGAATATTGGACAGGGGTTCGACTCCCCTCATCTCCACCAATTTCTTTTGCAGCATTCTATAAATTTTATTCATTATCCATAATTGAATTTACATAGACGGGTAATTGAATCGAAAAAACTCTCTACTTTTGAAAAAAAGTAGAGAGCTTTTATATTATAAATAAAAAACATGGTACAAGACCAACTTTGATAATACTGGACTAATTAAAAATTATATGATAGAATTTTGATAGATTTACAAACTCAACAAAGGAGGAGGAGTTTTTTGAAAATTACAGACATTAAAGAATTGGAAATGCTATCAAATAATATTAGAAAAGGAATAATAGAAGAAGTATATTCTGCACAATCAGGGCACCCAGGAGGAGCTTTATCAATAGCAGATATATTAACAGTGCTATATTTTAATCAAATGAATATAAATCCACAAGAGCCAAAATCAAATTTAAGAGATAGATTGGTGCTATCAAAAGGGCATGCGTCTGCAGCCTTATATGCAGCATTAGCAGAAAGAGGTTTCTTAGATAAAGAAGAATTAAAAACTTTTAGAAAATTAGGAAGCAGATTACAAGGACATCCAGATATGGAAAAAGTACCTGGAATAGATATGTCTACAGGTTCATTGGGGCAGGGATTATCAGTAGCTAATGGGATGGCAATCGCTTCTAAAATGGACAATCTAGGTTGCAGGGTATATTGCATATTAGGTGATGGAGAAATAGAAGAAGGCCAAATATGGGAAGCAGCGATGACTTCAAATAAGTATAAACTGGATAATTTGTGTGTGATTCTAGATTATAATGGACTTCAAATAGATGGAACAATAGAAGAAGTGAAGGGGCTGGATTGCATAGAAAGCAAGTGGAAATCTTTTGGATTTAATACAATACTATGCGATGGACACAATATAGAAGAATTGATAAATGCTTTTGAAACAGCAAAACAAACTAAAGATGTTCCAAGTGTAATTATTGCAAAAACGATAAAAGGAAAAGGTGTATCTTTTATGGAAGGCAAAGCCGAATGGCATGGTAAAGCACCTAATGAGGAAGAATATAATAAAGCAATGAAAGAGCTTGGAAAGTAAGAGGTGAGTTTTATGGATATAAATAGAAAAATAGCAACTAGAGCAAGCTATGGCGAAGCATTAGCAGAACTAGGAAGCGAAAATGAAAATGTGGTGGTACTAGATGCAGATTTATCAGGAGCAACAAAAACATCAGTATTTGCTAAAAAGTTTCCAGATAGATTTTTTGATGTGGGAATTGCCGAACAAGATTTAATGGGAACTGCAACAGGGATGGCAACATTTGGAAAAATACCATATGTAAGTACATTTGCAGTATTTGCAGCAGGAAGAGCATATGACCAAGTAAGAAACACAATAGCCCATACAAATTCAAATGTAAAAATTTGTGCAACGCATGCAGGAATAACAGTAGGAGAAGATGGGGCTACGCACCAAATGTTAGAAGATATAGGAATGATGAAAGCTATTCCTAATATGACTGTTATTTGCCCATCAGATGATACACAAACAAAATGGATAATAAAAGAAATTTCTAAAATAGATGGCCCGGTGTATGTAAGATTATCAAGATTGGCTACACCAGTAATTTATGAAGAAGACAATCAATTTGAAATAGGCAAGGGTGTTCAAATTGGTAATGGAACAGATGCAACAATAATTGCTACAGGAGTAACAGTGGCAGAAGCCCTAAAAGCACAAGAAATATTAAAAGGAAAAGGCATAGATGTAAGAGTAGTAGATATGAATACAATAAAACCAATAGATAAAGAACTTATTATAAAATGTGCGAAAGAAACGAAAAGAATAATAACAATAGAGGACCATAGCACAATTGGAGGATTAGGAAGTTCAGTATGTGATGTGTTATCAGAAAATTATCCAACAAAAGTGGAAAAAATGGGAATTAATGACAAATTTGGAGAATCAGGAAAAGCCGAAGAATTAATGAGATTCTATGGGATAGATGCACAAACAATAGTTGAAAAATTTTAGTTTTAATTGTGAATTTTTTGTGAATTTTAAGAAAAGGAGAAAAATAAAGAAAAGTAGTATTTTAGGTAGTTTAATGCTCTAAAATACTATTTTTTTTAGAAAAATAGTATTGCAATTAATTGTGTTTATTGTTATGATATAGAAGAACTATTATAGAAAAATTGAAAGGAAAGAAACTTGTAATGATAGAATTTAGAAATGTTTCTAAAAAATATGATACTGGAACAGAAGCTGTGCATAATGCTAGTTTTAAGATAGAAAAAGGAGATTTTGCCTTTTTAGTAGGAAGCTCTGGTTCAGGAAAATCTACATTAATAAAATTAATATTAAAAGAAGAAGAGCCTACATCAGGCAATATTATAATAAATGGAAAAGATACTACATTTTTAAAACCAAAAAGAGTTCCATATTTACGTAGGAGTATGGGAGTTGTGTTTCAAGACTTTAGGCTTTTACCAGATAAAACAGTGTACGAAAATGTAGCTTTTGCAATGTATATAGTAAATGCTACACCAAAGCATATAAGAAGGCAAGTACCAATGGTATTATCAATGGTAGGGCTTACAGATAAAGCAAAAATATACCCAAATGAATTGTCAGGAGGGGAACAGCAAAGAGTAGCTTTAGCAAGAGCCTTAGTAAATAATCCATCAATGCTAATTGCAGATGAGCCTACAGGTAACTTGGATCCAGAAACAGCATGGGATATAATGAAATTGCTAAATGAAATAAATTTAAGGGGCACAACATTAGTAGTAGCAACACATGCTAAGGATATTGTAGACAGAATGAATAAAAGAGTTATCCGTATAGAAAAAGGAAATATAATAAGTGATAAAAAAGGTGGGTATGATAGTGAAGCATAATGTTTTATGGTATTTATTAGGAGAAGGTTTTAGAAATGTATTTAATAATAAAAAATCATCAGGTGCATCACTAGCAATAATGTGTGCAACTATGCTGATTTTTGGGGTATTCTTTCTAATTGTAGAAAACATAAATAATATGGTAAATACATTGGAAGAAAAACAAGGAATGCAAGTGTTTATAAAAGAAGATGCAACAGATGCAGATATGGAAAAATTAGGAGAACAAATAAAAGCACTAGATGGAGTAAACACGGTTACCTTTGTATCAAAAGCAGAAGCTTTAGATAGTGTAAAGCAAAAATTAAAAGATAAACAAAAAATATTAATAGGCTGGGATGAAGAAAATCCATTCAGAGCATCATATGTTGTAACATTAACAGATTTAAAGCTTAGCTCATCAATACAAGATGAAATTTCAAAATTCGATAATATTTACAGCATAGAAAGTAAAGATGAAACAATTAATGCATTAGTATCAATAGCAAATGGCGTTAGAATAGTTTCTGCAACAATATTAATTCTATTAATATTAATATCAGTATTTATAATAGCAAATACAATTAAGCTAACAGTACATGCAAGAAGAAAAGAAATATCTATAATGAAATATGTTGGAGCAACAGATGGATTTATAAGATGGCCTTTCATAATAGAAGGTATATTAATAGGAATGATGGCAGCGCTAATATCTGTAGGATTACTAGCAATAGTGTACACATTATTATCAAACTCAATGCAAAATTCAACGGTAATCCAAAGAATGGGAGTAAACTTATTAGCATTTAATCAAATGATAAATCTGCTAGCCATAGTGTATGTAATAATGGGAACTGGAATAGGTGCATTAGGAAGTAGCATTTCAATGAGAAAATATTTAAAAGTTTAAAAGGAGAAAAAACGTATGAAAACAAAATTATTAATCAAACTACTGTCAATACTTGTAGTTTTGAGCATAATTAGTTCAATTACATTAAAAGTATTTGCTGCAACTGAGCAAGATAAAAGCAATTTACAAGATAAAATAAATCAAACAAAGCAGGATTTAAATAATATATCTGATAATAAGGAAGAAGCTCAAAGTGAATTAGATAAAATAAATGATCAAGTAAGCCAAGTACAAAACGATATATCAAAATTAAAAGCTCAACTTTCAGAATTAAATTCGCAAATAGCAGATAAAGAAGCGGAAATAACCAAAGAAGAAGAAGAGATAAAAGCTAAGGACGAGCTTTTGAAGCAAAGAATGGTTGCTCTATATGAAGCTGGTGATACTACATTTTTAGATGTATTGCTTAATTCAGATAATTTACTAGATTTTATATCTGGCTATTCTGTAATTCAAACAATAGTTGAAACAGATACAAAATTAATAAATGAGCTAGAAGCTAAAAAAGAGCAATTAGAGAAAGATAAAGAAGAAATAGAAGCAAACAAAAACAAAGTAGAAGACTTAAAAAAAGAACAAGAAATAAAAAATGCAACATTAATTAGCTTACAAGATAGCAAAAAATCAGAAGTAAATAAGCTATCAGAAGAAGAAAAGAAAAAGCAATCAGAATTAGAAGAATATAATGCTGCCATGGTAAAAGTAAATGAAGAATTGGAAAGAATTTGGCAAGAAAACCAGAAGAAAACGGATGGAATAAATTTTGATGGAAGTTTTATATGGCCTTGCAATAATAAGCAGGTAACATCAAGAATGAAATATAGATGGGGCAGATGGCACAAAGGTATAGACATAGGTGCAAGATATGAGAATGTATATGCAGCAGCTTCTGGATATGCATATAATGATACAAATCCAGGGGGATATGGTATATATATAATGATAATTCATGGCGGTGGATATGTAACATTATATGGACATTTAAACTCTAGCCACATATCAAATGGTCAATATGTATCACAAGGACAAGTTATAGCCACTTCAGGAAATTCTGGAGGAAGCACAGGTGCACACTTACATTTTGAAATAAGAAAAGCATCATCAAGAGCAGATTTCTTTGGAAATAACTGGTTGAACCCATTGGATTATTTGCCTGGTGGATATACAATGTTAGATTAATACATATGAAGGGAGAACATTTATGAGAAAAAAGATATTATTATGTATATTGATGTGTTTGATAATAGTATCTTTCTCAATAAATGTTTTTTCTGTTGATGAGAATCAAGAAACAAACAGCACTGCAGAGAACAAAACATTGGAAGAACAACAAAAAGAATTGAATACAAAAATAGATGAATCAAACACAAAGCTGGAATATGTGCAAGGCGAAATGGGAGAAACATTAAAAAAAGTAGAGGAACTAAATGACTCTATTACAGATTATGAAGCACAATACTCAGATTTAGAAAATCAAATTACAACATTAGAAAATCAAATAAAAAATGGCAGTGCACAGATACAAGAAATACAAGAAGAATATGATAGAAAAGAAAAAATATTAAAAAGAAGAACAGTAGCATTATATGAAGCAGGAGAAACAACTTACTTAGACTTTTTGTTAACATCAAAAAGCATAGTAGAATTTTTATCAAATTATTTTATGATTAGTGAAATAATAGAATATGATAATAATTTATTAGAAGAATTAGATTACAAAAAAACTAAATTAGAAGAAGCAAAACAAAAACAGGAAGAACAAGAGAAAGAATTAAGAGTTGCTAAAAATAAAATAAATAGCACAAACATATTATTAAACAATACAAAGATTTTAAAAGAAAATTATATGCTAAAATTAACAGATGAAGAAAAGACTTTACAAGAGCAAATAGCACAATATAAGGAAGAGCAGGCGGACTTAGAAAGAAAAATTTTAGCTTCAATAAATTGGGCAGGTACCATGTCTATAAAATTTACAGGTGGAGTGATGGTATGGCCTATTGCAATGGAAGGCACATACATAACATCTGGATATGGAAATAGGTTGCATCCAATACAAGGAGTGTATAAAAACCATGCTGGAATAGATATATCAGGAAGCAACGTGAATGGAGCGCCAGTAGTTGCAGCAGCAGATGGTGTAGTTACATATGCTGGTTGGATTGGCGGATATGGAAATTGCATAATAATAAACCACGGAAGCGGAATAGTTTCGCTATATGGCCATGGTTCGGAAACTGTTGCTACAGTTGGGCAAGTTGTAAAGCAAGGTGATATAATAATGAAAGTTGGCTCAACCGGAAATTCAACAGGTCCACATGTGCATTTTGAGATAAGAAAAAATGGAGAAGTGGTAGATCCAATCCCATATTTAAATGGTGAAATAACAAACATAGATGAAGAAAATACAAATAATGAAATTGCAAATAGTGAATGATTTTAATTTTGTTAAATATAATAAAAATAACTAAATACATGAAAGGATAAAATAAAATGAATGATAACAAAAAACAAAATATTTATAAAATTATAATGTTAGTAGCTTTGACTGCATTAATTACTTTTATAGTAACCACAATAACTTTATACAATAAATTTGAAAATCGCAATATGCTATCAAATACTGCTAATGTGCAAATTACAAGCGAAAGAGGACTAACAGGTACATTAAAAGAATTTAAAAACATATTAGAAGAAAAATATGTAGGAGAAATAGATGAAAATGCTTTAATAGAAGGTGCATTGAAAGGTTATGTTGATGCTGTTGGGGATCCATATACTGAATATTTAACAAAAGAAGAAATGGATGAACTAATGGAAGATACCAGTGGAAAATATGTGGGGATAGGAGTTTATGTGGCAAACAATACAGCTGATAATACTATTTTAGTTGTAGGAATAATGAATGGATCTCCAGCATTAGAAGCAGGAATGGAACCTGGCGATATTATAGAAAAAATTGATGGAGTAGAATATAAAGGGGAAGAGCTTTCAAAAGCTACATCAGTATTAAAAGGTCAAGAGAACACAACAGTAAAAGTAACAGTTTTAAGAGATGGAGAAGAAAAAGAATTAACAGTTACAAGAAGAACTATAACAGTGGAACATGTTACTTCAAAAATGCTTGAAGATAATATAGGATATATCCAAATTGATGCATTCGAAGATGGAGTTGCAGATAAATTTGAAGAAAAATATAATGAACTAAATAAATCAGGCTTAAAAGGATTAATAATAGATTTAAGAAGCAATGGTGGTGGAGTTGTAGATGAAGCTACAGATATAGCAGATTTATTTACTGAAAAAAATAAGCCAGTTTTAATAACGAAAGATAAAAATGGAGAAGAAACTATAACGAAAGCTAAAAAAGAGCAAGTAATATCAAATATACCTGTGGTGATATTGACTAATGAAACTACTGCAAGCGCTTCAGAAATATTAGCAGGAGCATTAAGAGATAATTATAGTGCAAAATTAGTTGGAAAGACCACATATGGCAAAGGAGTAATACAAACGGTATATAAGCTAACTGATGGAAGTGGACTAAAAATAACAACAGAAGAATATTATACACCAAGCCACAATAAAATACACAAAGTTGGATTAGTGCCAGATGAGGAAGTTGAAGAAAATACAGAAAATGAAGATAATGATAAACAACTAAATAAAGCAATAGAATTAATAAAAAATAAATAAAGTTTTAGAAAGAATAAGAAGAAAATCTTATTCTTTTTTTGTGTCCATAAGGACGAAAAATGTCGGAAACTTCCCATAAATCGATTAAAGATATCAAGTTTCGCTATTGGAAAAATATGGAACTGAGAGTATACTATTTATAGTGAACAAATGGAGGGGGGATAAAATGTGGAGTGTACATATTTGCCAAAGGACAAAGTACTTACACTAAAGATTACGGAAGAGATTGATGAGCATACTACAGAAAAAATGAGGAGGAAAATAGATAATGAAATTACTAGATTTTTGCCTAGAAAAGTTATATTTAATTTTAGTAACGTTACTTTTATGGACAGTGCAGGAATAGGAATGCTACTTGGAAGGTATAAAGTGGTTAGAATGCTGGGAGGAACCATAGAAATAATTAATATAAACAGGCAAGTAAAGAAACTGTTTGAAATGAGTGGAATTTTAAAAATAATTCCAGTTACTGATAATTTAGAAGAAAATATAAGCTAGGAGGAAAAGATGGTAGGAATATATGATAATGAGATGAAATTGGAATTTGTAAGTAAATCATCAAACGAAGCATTTGCACGTATAACGGTTGCAGCATTTGCTTCACAATTGGATCCAACAATTGAAGAGCTTTCGGATATAAAAACAGCTGTTTCGGAAGCAGTAACAAATTGCATAATACACGGATATGAGAATACAACAGGAATAGTGAAGGTTGAATGCAAATTGAAAGATAATTGGATTGAAATAGAAGTATCGGACACTGGAAAAGGAATAGAGGATGTGGAATTAGCACGAAGACCACTATATACATCTAAAGCTAATTTGGAGAGGTCTGGTATGGGCTTTACTATTATGGAAAGCTTTATGGACGAAATTAGCGTGAAATCAATAGTAGGGCTAGGAACAAAAGTAGTAATGAAAAAGAAAATAAATAAAGAAGTAAATGAAAAGGAGAATGAAGAAGATAAAGAGGCGAAGGAAGAGATTATCAATATATTAAAATCAATATCAAATGAAGAAGGATAAGATAATCATGTTTGAAAGTAAATATGAAGACATAATAGCCGCTCAAAATGGTGATGAAAATAAAATGGCTAGCCTCGTAAGTAAAAATATGGGGCTAGTTTATAGCATTACTAAAAGGTTTCAAGGCAGAGGATTTGAGACGGAAGATTTAAACCAAATTGGTACTTTAGGATTAATAAAAGCAATAAAGCAATTCAATGCATCATACAATGTTCAATTATCTACATATTGTGTTCCGTATATTTTAGGAGAAGTAAAAAAATATGTTAGAGATGATGGCAAGATTAAGGTTAGCAGGAGTGTAAAGGATTTAAGTATAAAAATAAACATGGTGCGAAAGGAATATCTAAAGAAGCGGAAAAGAAATTACAATAGAGGAGCTTGCAAAAATTTTACATGTTACAAAAGAAGAAATAGCATTAGCAATAGATGCAACTGCAAGCAATGTGGTAACTTCTATAAATGAGCCAATATATGGTAGTGAAGGAGATGAAGTTTTTGTAGAAGATACCATACAATCAAATAAAAATGAAGAAGTGGATATAACCAATAAAATATGCATACAGCAATTAATGCAAACGTTGAACGGAAGAGAAAGAGAGATAATAACACTAAGATATTTTAAAGATAATACACAAACGCAAGTATCAAAAATGCTAGGAATAAGCCAAGTTCAAATATCTAGGATAGAAAAAAAGGTGCTTTTAGCAATGAGAAAAACTTTAGAAGAAAATAGAAAAATGCAGACTTTGTAATAAAGTAGAAAGAGAAAAAATGAGAAGATTATTTATGTATGTAATATTATTGATTTTAATGATTTTTTTTGTTCCAATATTATTAACTAAAAAATTTGATAAAGTTAAAGAAGTGGTGGCAAATGAAGAAAAACAAGAAGAGGCGGAATATGTGTATAAAAGCTATGGAACGATTAAGTTACTACATGCAGCAACTGGGCAAATTGAGGAATTACCAATGGATGAATATTTATTAGGGGTGGTATCTGCAGAAATGCCTGCATCGTACGAGCAAGAAGCTTTAAAGGCACAGGCAGTTGTAGCAAGAACATATACAGTGTACAAAATAAAAAATAATGCAAAGCATGATGGCTCTGATATATGTGATGATTCTACATGCTGCCAAGCATGGATTTCTAAAGATGATAGGCTAGCAAAATGGGAAGAGAACTTAAGGCAGGAATATTGGAATAAAATTGAACAGGCTGTTTATGAAACAAAAGGAAAGGTAATAACTTATAATGGAGAAGTAATAGATGCGTTTTTCCATTCAAATAGCGGAGGAAAAACAGAAAATGTTTCAACAGTTTGGGGTGGTGCGGATTTGCCATATTTGCAAAGTGTTGAAACTGCAGGAGAAAGCGAATATAACCAATATGCATCAGAAGTAAGTTTTACAAAGCAGGAGTTTGAAAACAAAATGAAGCAAAACCATGCTGATTTTCAGATAAATTATGATGAACCGGAATGCATAAAAGTACTGGAATATACTCAAGGGAACAGAGTAAAAACAATTAAAATAGGCAATCTAAATTTATCAGGGGTAGAAGTAAGAACAATATTAGGTTTAAGGTCTGCAAATTTTGAAGTAGCTCTTAATCAAGATAATATAAATTTCTCTGTGAAAGGGTATGGGCATGGTGTTGGAATGAGCCAGACAGGTGCCAATACTTTAGCAAAAGAAGGAAAAATGTATGAAGAAATAATAAAGCATTTTTATAGTGGTGTCGAAATAAATGATATATAAAATTGTATAAATTTCTAAAAATGGGAAATACTTTTTATAGATAAAATATTAAGTATTTCAAGGAGGTTGGTTTAACTTATGGAAAGAAGACCAAGAAAAAATGCAGGTAATGGAATGAATTACAATTTATATATAACATTAGGAATAATAATACTTGCTGCTGTTGTATTTGTGGTAACATATACTTTGTATGGAAACAAATTAAACAAACATGCAGAGCTAAGAAATGTAGAAAAAATAGCGGGAACTCAGAATAAAATGCTAAATACAATAGAGAATACAGAATCGTCGCAAGTAAGTTCTAGTATAGGAAAGAGTGTAAATGAAACAACTAATAGTGCTACTACCAATACAGAAAATACAGAGGTAGAAAAAAGAGCAGTTAATACTAGTAAAACTGAAGAAGCGGTAAAAAGTGAAACTAAAAAGGAAGAAAAAGATAATTCAGAGAGTAGTAATGTTGAGCAAGAGGCAGTAAATCCAACATTTGCTAAACCAGTAGATGGTGATGCGGTAAAGAATTATGCTTCTGATAATTTATTATATTCTAATACTTTAGATGAATGGACAGTTCATTTAGGAATAGATTACGCTGCAGAGAAAACAAGTATAGTAAAAGCAGCTGCAGATGGCACTGTGAAGTCTATAAAGAATGATCCACGTTATGGTTTAACTGTAGTAATAGAGCATTCGAATGGATTTACTAGTATGTATGCAAATTTATTATCAACAGAATTTATTTCGGTTGGTGAAAAAGTAACTAAGGGGCAAACAATAGCAACTGTAGGAAACACTGCTACGTTTGAAATAGCAGATGAAACACATTTGCATTTTGAAATTTTAAAAGATGGAGTAAATGTAGACCCTAATTTGTATATAAAATAAATATAGAGTTTTGTACTTTTTAGTAGAGAATATTTTAAAAAGGAAAATAATACTTGAAATAAATAAAACATATTGCTTACTATTTTATTGGTTATAGTATAGTGATATGTTTTATTATTTCCTTAAGATATATACTTAATGAAGCTATATATCGAAAATTATATTACTAAAGTCCTTATACTTGCTATGATGGTTGGTGGAATATGGCTTACCATTTACATTTTGAGCGTATTTGTGTTAATTGCAAGTATATCTTCTGGACATGGTGGAGGCTCTTCAAGAAGTTTTTAAAAAGTAAAAATAAATTGAAAAAACAGTTGAAAATAAAAAAATGTAATGGTAGAATGAATGTGGTGTATTTATATCTATAAAGTATATAGAAAATAAGTACAACAAAAGCAA
>USEX01000023.1 GCA_900553755.1 uncultured Clostridium sp. | reverse complement strand
ATCTCTGTATTTCCATACCCTATATCCACTATCATAACATTATCATTTAATTCGTTGTTATCTAATATTAAATTTCTTTCTGCTAGTGTTATTGGAATTATTCCATCAATATCTAAATCAGCTTTTTTGCAGATATTTGATATTTGCCTTATATATTCTCTATCTCCCAATATAACTTGAGCATTTATAATAAAAGAAGAAACTAAATTTCCTACAGGGTCATCAACTTTTCTGCCATCATCTAGCATAAATTTATCTGTTACTATATCTATAATACTTTGGCCTTCTGGTATATCAATGTCTTTTACTTGCATAAGTGCTGATGAAACATCTTTCATTGATACTCCCGAGTATTTATCTTTAATCTCTTTTTTTACATTATTTTGTACAATTGTAACATATTTACCAGGTATAGTTAAATATGCTGAATTTATTCTTAATTCTGTTTCTTTTTCTGTTTCCTCTATTGTTTTTGCTATGGCTCTTGCTATTTCATCTTCATCAATAATCTTGCTCTTTTTTATTCCATTGCATTTTTGCTCTGCAGAATGTAATAGTTCGATTTGATTAAAATTATTGATTTTTCCCATTACTAAGCTAACTTTAGAAGATCCAATATCAATGCCAACTATTATGTCCCCGATAGCCAAAATTAACTCCTCCAATTTATTGCTTTTACTTCTAGATAAGAATATTATATTTCAGAAAAAAAGTCAATAGTTTTGTCACATTTTTGTAATATTATTGTAATAATGTAGTAACAGTATTTGCTTTGACTTTTTTCGATATTTTTCTTAATTATTTTCTTCCTTTTTCTCTTTGTTTTTTTCTATTTTTTTCATGAATTTATCCACATAATATCTACGTATAATTGCAAGATTTGTGAATATTCTTCCAACAAAAACTACAATAGCAGCTAAATAAATATCAACATTCAATTTTTCACCTAATATTGTTAATAATATTGCTAAAATAGCATTACCAAAAAAACCTGTTAAGAAAATTGTAAGATTAAAGTTTTTCTTTACTGTTGCTAAAATTCCTCCAAACACAGAATCCAAGGCAGCTACTATGGCAATAGCCAAGTATCCAGAATATGTATATGAAATCATTGGCGCATACAAACCAATTACCACTCCTAATGCACATCCTAATATTATTGCAATTAATACCATTATTCTTCGTCCTCCTTCATATATTGTATTTCCAAGTTGCCTGTATATTTTTGTATTGTAACATTTTTTTGTTTTTCCACTTTTATTGATTGACCACTATGCTTGTGTATATCTATATATCCAGTATTCTTCAGGCTCAACGTACTCACCAAATAAGTTTGGTTTCCTATTGCTTTTATGGTGTATGGTGATGATATTCTTTGTTTTGGTTTTATTAAAATATACTTCTCCATAATATCTACTATATCAGTAGTTGCAATTATTCTTACATCATTAATAGAAATAGCTTCTGCTCCCGCTTCTCTTAGCTCATTTACTAATTCTAACAAATCATAAGCATTAACAGAAGATTCGTCTGTATCCTCTAAAGTAATTACTATTCCTTCTCCACTTACATCTGTTGTTCCTAGCAATATTTTAGATTGTAGTAATTCCTTATCTAGTAGTTCAGATGATTCTTCATTTGATTCTATTTTTTGATTATATTCATCTATTTTTGAATTAACATCATCTAATTTCTGGCTTGTTTCTTCATATTTGCTTTTCCATGATGAAAGCTGTTCTCTTAGCTCTGTTTCCCTCATGTTCTCTATATCTGTTTCATTTACTTCTTCCACAGTTTTAAACTGTACCAATAAAATAGATATAAATAAAACTGTAACAACTAATATGCTTAGTGACATTGTTATATTTTCTTTAGTCATATTTAATTTGATTTTTTTGTTTTTAAATTTCAATATGCCTCACCATTTCCTTTTCATTTTTCTAGATATTTCAAATATTTTGAACTTATTATACCTGTAAATTTAGGTATTTTTATATTCTCTGCCTGCTTAACAGTAGTTGGTGTTCCTGCTGCATTTAGAACCTGCACATATCCTCCACCTCTCATTAATGCTGAATACATTCTTAATGATTGACCTATTGCTTTAATTACAAATGGTGAGCTAACTTTTTCCCCATTTATATTAATTACATTTCCTTCACATGTAATAGAAGTTGTAGCTACTATTCTTTGCCCATTAATAGATATAGCTTCTGCTCCTGCATTTTTTAGCTCATTAACTATTGATTTTATATCGGCATCATGCACAATGTGCCTGCTTATATCATCAGTAAGGCTAATTGTATCCACTGTAACTGATGGGTCATCTTTTAATGTAACTATTACTCCTTCTCCAATAACATTAGTTAACCCTATCAACATATTATTGTTTTTTAATTCTTTCTCTTTATCTTTTTCTTCATCCTTATCTGCTGTAGCAGTTTGTCTAACATTCTCTAATGTTTTTTCCGCTTCTTGTAAATCTCTATATGCAGTATCGTATCTTTCTTTCCATCTTAGTACCTGGTCTCTTAAATCATTATTTGTAAATGTTTGACCAACTACTTTGTTTGCATTTTTTATTGTTTTTGCTTGTATGCATATTCCTATAGTTAATAGAAAACATACTATTCCTAATATAATTGCTATTTGTTTTTTATTCACTAGTGTACCTCCCTTTCTAACGTTGTACACTTTCTCTAAAGAAAGCATCATCTGTATTTAAGTTTATATTTACAAAAATCTCCCCAGGATTTCCTTTTTCTTTTTCTAATATTGCAGCTAAATAAAGCATTCTAGTTTCCAAATCTGAGCAATCGCCCAAATATGCTATCTTCTGCTCGGAATCAAAATACAATTTATAATTACTTTCGTCTGTAATATCTATTCTATTAATTAAACCAGATATATTTTTTACATTTGCAGTAGACATTATTTTTAATACCACACTTAATTTCTTTAAGTCTGCATTATTAAGCCTATTTCCCTCTGCAACACTTTCGCCACTAGTACTTAACCCTACAAGCTCTGGTAAATTATCGTTTTTTTCATTTATCTCTAAAATATATCCTTGGTTATTAAGATATATATACCCATTTCCAAATTTACTTGCAAAGGTAGCTTCTCTTTCTACTATATTTATTTCTACTTTATTTGGCAATATCCTTTTTATATTTACACTTTCTATATAGCCACTTTGTTTTATTGACTTTTTTGAATCACTTAAATTTTCTTTAAAAATATTTTCATCAGTTTCAATTCCAGATAAATCAACAACCTGTTCTTTAGATAATCTTTTATTTCCTGTTACATCAACTTCCGTTATATTGAATATTGGTGATACTGTTGCAAATACTATCATCGCTATAAATACTAAAAATAGGCTTGTCCATTTTAATATTTTGCCTATAATACTGGCCTTTTTTTCTTGCTTATTTTTTGTATATTCAGTTATCTCTTTATCCTTAGATATTACCTTTTTAGGTCTTTTATCTTTTGTTTTCTTACTATTCTTTTTATTTTTCTCTTCAGGTGATGGATACCTTGTAACCCCTATTATTATCTCGTTCTCTGGATCTATTTTTCTAACTTTTTTGGTATCGTCTATTTTTTTATTTTTCTTCTTCTTCTTTTTTCTCTCTTTTTCCTCTTCAACCTCAAAATCATATAAATCTCTTTTATCTTTTTTTATTCTCATTTAGTCACCTTCTTGTCTTTTTATGTTAGCTCCTAATAAACTTAATTTTTTATCTAATCCTTCATATCCTCTTAAGATATAATCTATATTATCTACTTTTGTTCTCCCCTTTGCCACTAATCCTGCTAACACAAGCGCTGCCCCTCCTCTAAGGTCTGTGCTGCTTACATTTGCCGCTGTTAGTTTTCTTGTTCCCGATATTATTAGTGTTTTTCCTTCTGTTTTGGTTTTTGCTCCCATTCTATTTAATTCTGTCGCATATTTAAACCTATTCTCAAATATATTTTCAGTTATTATTGATGTTCCCTTTGCAGCCGTTAGCATGCTGCCAAATATAGATTGCATATCTGTTGGGAATCCCGGATATGGTAATGTTTTTATTTCTACTGCTTTTAGTCTTTTTGGAGCAACTAATTGTACAAAGCTATCTCCAATTTCCAATTTGCAGCCGGTTTCTTCTAATTTAGATAGAACCGCTGTTATATGCTCTGGATTCATATTAGTAATTTTTACTTTGCCACCTGTTATAGCAGCAGCACACAACAATGTACCAGCTTCTATTCTATCAGCAATTATTCTATATCCTACATTTTTTAATTTTTGAACTCCTGTTATTTCTATTACATTCGTTCCTGCTCCTTGAATATTTGCTCCCATTTTATTTAGCATATTGCTTAAATCTATTATTTCCGGTTCTTTTGCAGCATTTGTAATTACCGTTTTTCCTTCACAATAAATTGATGCTAAAATAACATTTTCTGTTGCACCTACACTTGGAAAATCCAAGTCTATATTTGCACCTACTATTTTATCACATTTGCACTTAATAAATCCATATTCTTCTGTAATATTTACTCCTAATCTTTTAAAAGCTTTCAAATGCAGGTCAATTGGTCTTGCTCCTATATCACATCCTCCTGGATATGAAAATATAACTTCCTTAAATCTGCCCAGCAATGCTCCTGCTATAATTACAGTTGACCTCATTTCTCTCATAAGCTTTTCTGGAATATCTTTTTTTGTTATATTTTTAGAATTTATTTCTATTTTATCATTATTTTTATTAACTTTGCAACCTAAATATTTTAGTATTTCCAAAGTTATTCTTGTATCATGAATATTTGGAATATTATATAATTTTGTAATTCCTCCATTTAGAATCGCAGCTGATATTATTGGAAGTGCAGCATTTTTTGAACCTGATACTTTAACGATTCCATCTAACTTTTTTCCTCCATCTATTATGTAACAGCACATATTATCACCTTTGCCTCTCTTATTTATATATATTATGTTATATAATATGTTTTTACATAAAAAAAGTTAAAACTCCCACCTTTGAAATTTCAAAGGTGGGACTAAATTAATTAATCAGAGAGTACAATTACTCCAGTAGAAAATTTTAGTTCTCCATTTGTTTCTATATCTATTATACTCCCTTCACCGTTAAATGGCTTGCCTACAAGTATAGGTCTTCCAGCTATGGTCGTAACTTTGACAGTATTGGTAATACCATCGCTAAATCCTAGGACATTTTTTGAACCTGTTTTAGCTAGCTCAAGTTCTATACTATAGTTTTGCAACAGTTTTCTTACATTGATATCCATTGTATATGCTCTATAGCAATACCACAATATCAATTCAAAGTATGTTGCTAACCTTGAACCATATTCAGGAGCATATTTTTTAGCTATTCCAAGCCATTGATATTTTGTAATACCTACAGCCGGATTTTTTCCAATTTCGAACTTGATTTTTTTGTCTTCCGCAATAGAAGGTTCTATTGTGGAAATCCAATAATCTTTTTCTACTTTTTTTAGAGCTACTGCCACATGAGAAATGAATTCTTTTTCTCTTTCATCAGAGGCAACTTCTCCAAACAGCCAATTTTCAACTACTGCTTGCTTTTCTGCATCCATGTTGAAGAAATACCTTTTTAAATCATATTCCTCAACCTTTGTAAGCATGATTGTCGAATCAGAAAATTCACAATCGAATGTTCCACTGATTGTTTTACCGTTCAGAATCACATTCCTAAACCGATGTTTTTCTTGCATAATGCTTTCCTCCCATAATTAATTTTTTATGTTTTAGGATAACCGTATTCTATCACATCTTCTTAATTTTGTCTATATTAGTTATTGCTGCAATATATCCCTGCTCATAGCAATAATCAATTTTCTTTATATTAAACACACTAGCCTCTGCCAAATCCAATGTTAAGGCATAATCACTACTCTGTACTTCATATGCAGTTCTCTGATCAAATAATAAATCAATTGATTTTACTACCACTTCTATTAGACTTTTAGGGTCTGTTGTGTTTTCTGAGCTAAACCTTACAGACAAAACTTTTTCTGCTCCTAGTTTTCTTACTTCATGAGTAGGTAAATTATCTATAATTCCACCATCCACAAATTTATGATCACCAATTATTGTTGGAGCAAACATTCCTGGGTAGCTAGCACTTGCACGAACCGCTTTACCTATTGAGACATCATTAATATAGTTTTCACTACTGAAATTATCATCGAATGCATGATTAGTAAAAACGTATTTTCTATTGTTTTTTATATCAACTGTGGGCATTACTACTGGCATTTTTAAATCGGTAATTTTTCTCATATGCTTTAAAGTAGCACATTCATTAATTGCAATCTCTATATTTTCACCAGATACAATTCCTTCTCCAATAAGATTCTTTTTGCTTTTTACATTTGCCCAATAATACTTTGGACTAACTTTCATAATATCTTTCGCAAAATATTTAAACAATTTTAACATTTCATCTGTAGAATATCCCATTGCATACAAAGCTGCAACTATGCTTCCAATACTTGTTCCACCAATGTATTCAATTTCTATTCCATTTTCTTCTAAAGCTTTAATTACTCCTATATGTCCTGCTCCTTTTACTCCTCCGCCTGCTAACGCTAATCCTATCTTCATATTTTCCTCCTCACAACACAATTTTAATATTTTATTACTAATTTATTAAATTTAGAGTTTATATAAGCTTCTAATTTTTTCATAAATTCATCAGATTTTATTTCTTTTTTAGCAACCATATCTAAGCCCTTTTCCCAACTTGCAGTTAATTTAGGGTTTAGCATATCTGGCATAGAATTATTTACTACATCATATATTGCTTCTCCTTTTTTTGTAGGTGTAACTATTTGGGTTTTGTTGTTAATTTGTATATACTGAATCTTTTCTAGCTTTTTTATTATTTCTCCTCTTGTTGCACTTGTTCCTATTCCAGCCCCTTTTATTTGCTCTCTAAGTTCCTCATCTTCTATCAATTTTCCGGCATTTTCCATAGCTAGAATTATTGAACCAGAATTATATCTGGTAGGTGGATTTGTTTGTGCTTCTTTTATTGAATAATTTTCAACCTCTAGTTCCTGTCCTTTTTTTAACTCATTCAATATTTCTAATCCATTACTGTTTTCCACATTTTGTTCGTCATTTGTTGATAACTTATATTCTTTTGCAGGTTTTAACACTTCTAAATATCCCTGCTTTGTACATATTTTCCCAGAAGTGCTAAATTCTTCTTCATTTTTGTCATTTTCCACTTTTACCACTACAGAAACTTTACTAAACTCTGCTGGTGGATAAAAAATAGCTAAAAATCTTTTTACTATAATTTTATAAACTTGCTTTTGAAGCTCTGGCAATTTTTCGTAATTTTCATATCCTTGCCCAGTTGGTATTATTGCATAATGGTCTGTTATCTTGCTATCATTTACATATTTTGTTTTTATTAAATCAGTAGAATATTTTTCATCTATCATCTTTTTCATCAAAAATCCTACTTCTTCATCTTTGTATCCTTTTGCAATTCCATTTAAGTTTTTATTTATTACTTTTGCAACAGCAGTTGAAATAACTCTTGCATCAGTTCTTGGATATGTTACTAATTTCTTTTCATATAAATTTTGGATAATATCTAATGTCTCGTCTGGCTTTATTTTGAATCTTTTAGTACATTCATTCTGAATTTCAGCAAGATTAAATAGCAAAGGTGCATTTTCTTTTACTTTCGATTTTTTTATTTCTTTTATGTTTGCTTTCTTTCCCTGCAATGATAATATAAACTCTTTTGCATCACTTTCTTTTTTGAATCCGCTTTCATTATACAATTTAATTGATTCATTCATTTTTGAGTTTGAAGTTACTTTCCATTCCGCTTCAAAATTTTTATCATTATTTTTAAAATTTCCTACAATTTTATAGTATGGTGTTTTTACAAAGTTTCTAATTTCTCTTTCTCTTGAAACAACCATTCCTAGAACACAAGTCATAACCCTTCCCACTGAAACAGTTATTTTATCTTCTCCTAAATCTTTAGCCACTCTTTTACCATATATTATTGATAATAACCTAGAAAAATTAATTCCTATTAAATAATCTTCTTTCGCTCTTAAATACGCACTATCTGATAAGCTATCATACTCTTCTAGCGATTTAGCCTCTTTAATTCCTCTTTTTATCTCTTCCTCTGTTTGTGAATCAATCCACACTCTTTTTCTTTCTTTGCCCGAGACTCCTATCTTAGCCTCCACTAATCTATATATGTATTCCCCTTCTCTTCCTGAGTCGGTAGCCACATAAATTTGGTCTACCTCTTCTCTTTGTAATAGTTCCTTTATCACATTAAACTGTTTTTCTACATTAGCAATAACCTCATATTTGTATTCTTTTGGTATAAAAGGCAATGTATCCAATCTCCAGAATTTTAGTTTCTCATCATACTTTTCTGGATAACTCATTGTTACTAAATGACCAACACACCATGTTATAATCCAATTTTCTGCCTCTATATATCCATCTCTTCTTGTTCCTTTTGCATTTAATACTTTTGCAAATTCCATTGCTACAGACGGTTTCTCTGTTATTAATATTTTCTTTGGCATAATTCTCCTCTTATATTACAATAATATCCATTTCAGATGTAAATTTGTTATTGCCATATGCATATATAATGTACAAAGTTCCATCTTCTCCCATATAGAAAGTATCAGTATTTTCTACTTTATATCTTTCATCATTTATGTCTCTTGCAAAAACTTCATAACCAGAAACTTGGATATCATTTGCTTCTTTTATTGCTTGATTTATTTGATTGTTTATCTTCTTACTTACATCATCTTTTGTAGTTCCTCTTTGCTCTATTGCATCTTCTATTGTTGCTTCTTTACCTGTTTTCAAATTATAATTGTATGTTTGTACAATTGTTCTTTGTGCATTTGAAGCTTCTTTCAAAGTTGATTTTATTATTACAGACATTATATCTCCATTTATATAACCTGTATATTCTATAGTATAAACTGTATTTTCCTTAGCATTTTCAAATATTTCATTTGCCTTATTTGCAAAAACATTTTGGGTATTTGTATTAAACTCACTTGCCACATTATCTGTTATATTTATTATTGGCAACGCGATATTTATATCATAGTTTTCTTTCGTCTCTTGCAATTCAAAAAATGTATACACAATTTCTTTTGTGCTATCAATTTTATTTATACTGCTTGAATCATAATTATCTATATGAAATTTATTATCAAATATATCATTAAATTCCTTTTTTATATCCTCAGCCGTTTTTAATGTATTTTTTTTCTCTTCTGTTTGTATTATATTTTCTGTATTAATTACATTTCTTGGTTTGAATGATTTTTTTACTTGCGTAAATATTCCTATAATTATGCAAGCTGCACAAATAACCGAGATTGATATATATATTAATTTTCTTGTTTTCATTTTCTACTCCTAAATTCATTTTCTTTGTAATTATAACATGATAAAATTTAAAATTCAATGTTATAGCATACACTACTTAATTATTAAAGTGGGACGAGAACCGAACGATGCTGCTGTTGCTGCTGGTATGAAAGCCGTCGCGTTTAGATGCTGGACTGACAGAGCCATCTCTGCTGTAGTTACCTCCACGCTTCATTTGATAACTCGTATCTTCCGATATAAAACCCTCCATATTTTTTTATGCTACTTATCATATTGGCATAATCACTTGTAAATGCTTCTGCCATTGCTTTTGGAGTATCGAATCCTAATATTGTTTTATAATATGCTTCATCTTTATAATTTTTTTCACTTATTTTTTCAGTAAAGTCAAATATATCAATTCTTACAGGACTCAATGTTCTAAACTCCCCTCATTGACTATTTATCTATTTTATAGTAGAATATAAAAGTAATTTTATACAAGAAGTTAGGAGTAAAAAATTTATGTTATGTTCAGTATGTAAGAAAAATACTGCAGTAATTTTTATAAATAAACAAGGAGAAGATAACAAGCCTGAATTGCAAGGGCTTTGTTATAGTTGCGCTTCAAAAATGGGAGTAAATCCAATAGATTCTTTAGCAAAACAAACTAATTTATCTGATAAAGATATCTCAAATATGACTGAGCAATTAGAAACTTTATTTTCTAATCTATCTGGCAATGTTGATGGAGATGAAGCACTTAATAATGTTATAAACGAGAGTTCTGAAGTTGATTCTCCAGATGGAATTCCTTTGGGTTCAATTTTCTCGGGAATATTTAACCTTGGCGGTTCCGATAATACTAATACTTCAAATAATACACAAAAAGTAAAAGAAAAAAGTAAATCTAAGAATAAAAAGAAAAAGTTTTTAGATACTTACGGAACCAATTTAACTTACAAAGCTAAGAATAATCAACTTGATTTAGTAATCGGCAGAGATAAAGAAATTGAAAGAATGATACAAATTTTAAATAGGCGTTCTAAAAATAATCCTTGCTTAATTGGTGAACCTGGAGTTGGTAAGACAGCTATCGCTCAAGGTTTAGCAATAAGAATTGCAAATGGCAATGTACCAGCTAAATTATTAAACAAAGAAGTATATTTACTAGACATGACAGCTATGATTGCAGGAACTCAATTTAGAGGTCAATTTGAAGCTAGGATGAAAGCTTTAATAGACGAATGTAAAAGTGCTGGTAATATAATTCTAGTAATTGATGAGATACACAATATAATTGGAGCAGGCGATGCAGAGCATTCTATGAATGCAGCCAACATTTTAAAACCATCTCTTTCAAATGGTGAAATTCAATTAATCGGAACCACTACTTTAAAAGAATATAGAAAATATATAGAAAAAGATTCAGCTTTAGAAAGAAGATTCCAACCAATAAAAGTAGAAGAGCCTACTGTTGAAGATTCTATTTTAATCTTAAAAGGTATAAAAAAATATTACGAAGATTATCATCATGTAATTATATATAACGATATAATTGAAAAAATAGTATATATGTCTGAAAAATATATACATGATAGATTTTTACCAGATAAAGCCATTGATATTCTTGACGAAGCTTGTTCAAAAATAAATCTAAGTGATAAAAAATTGTATGACTTAGAAGTATTGAATAATAAATTAAGAGATGTTCAAGAGCAAAAAGAAGAAGCTGCACAAGCCGATTCAACAGAAGATTATCAAAAAGCAGCAGAGCTAAAAAGCCAAGAATGTTCTTTATTGGAACAAATAGACAAAATTAAGAAAGAAATGAAACCAAGTGTTCTAACTGTACAAGATATTGCAAATGTTGTCGAAAGCTGGACAAAAATACCAGTTAATAAAATAACAGAAGCAGAAACTCAAAAACTAATAAACCTAGAAAGTAATCTTCATAAAAGAATAATCGGTCAGGATGAAGCTGTATCAGCAGTAGCTAGAGCAATTAGAAGAAATAGAGTTGGACTTCAAAGCACTAAAAGACCGCCTTCATTTATATTTGTTGGTCCTACAGGTGTCGGAAAAACAGAGCTTTCAAAAGCGTTAGCATTCGAAATGTTTGGAAATGAAAACTCAATCATTCGTTTCGATATGTCTGAATATATGGAAAGCCACTCCACAGCAAAATTAATAGGCGCTCCTCCAGGATATGTTGGTTATGATGATGCAGGTCAATTAACAGAGAAAGTAAAGAGAAATCCTTATTCTATCCTACTTTTCGACGAAATAGAAAAAGCTCATCCAGATATATTCAATATATTATTACAAGTTCTTGATGACGGAAGACTTACAGATTCACAGGGAAATGTAGTAAACTTTGAAAATACTATAATAATAATGACATCTAATGCAGGTTCTACTTTAAATACAAATTCAATTGGTTTTGGTAATTCTGAAGCTTCAAAAAATAAAATGCTTGATGCTTTAAAAGATATATTCAGACCAGAATTCTTAAATAGAATCGATGAGATAGTAGCATTTAATCCGTTAACAAACGAGCAATTGTTACAGATAGTTAGCTTAATGCTTGCAGATACTCAAACGGTATTAAATGACAAAAATATTCAATTAGTTGTATCTGAGGAAGCTAAAAAGTATCTATTAGAAAAAGGAACAGATTTAAAATATGGAGCTAGACCTTTAAGAAGAGCTATACAACACTATATTGAAGATGAATTAGCAGATATGCTATTAAGATCAGAATTACAATACGGGCAAAAAGTTTTTGTAGAATTAGATAAAAATAACCCAAAATTGATTTTTAAAGTTGACTAATCATTAGTCACATGGAGGAAAAAATGAAACACGTACCAAATATATTAACTATATGTAGATTTATACTTATACCATTCATATTCACTTCAATATTAAACCAAAACTATTTATTAGCATTTATATTTTTAACTTTATCTGGTTTAACAGATGTATTAGATGGTTTTATTGCAAGAAAGTTTAATTGCATTACCAATTTTGGAAAATTAATTGACCCACTTGCAGATAAAGCTACACAAATTGCAACTTTAATAGCTTTAACATTTATAAATATAATACCTTATTGGTTTTTAATTGCAGTATTTGTAAAAGAAACTATAATGATAGCTGGAGCTTCTTTCCTATATGGAAAAAAGCTAGTAGTATCTAGCAGATGGTATGGAAAGCTAGCAACTGTGATATTTTATATAGCAATAGTTTGCTCATTAATTATAAATTACTTCAACATTGCATATCATTTTGATATTTATATATACTACATTGCTTTAGCTTTAACAATATTTGCTTTGATAATGTATTATAAAGATTTCTATACTAAAGGATACGTAAATAAGAAAGAATTGAGTACAAAAGATAAAGAAATTATAGAAAAATAAAACTCACCTTGAAGAGATTTAATCTTCAAGGTATTTTTTATTCAAAATTTTCTATATATGCATTTAGTTCTTCTTTTCCAACTAAACTTACTCCGCGTTCTAAATCTTCTACATCTATTTGCGGCAAATATTTAATAGATATTTCCGTTTTCTCTATTAACTCTAAATCGTTTTCATTATTAATTTTGTATATTGCTATATTATCATCTAATATTTTTACAACATAGTGTTCTCCACATTCATCATCTATTTCTTTATACAATATAATTTCATCACTATTAAAACTTTTTAAAGTCCAATCACTGTATAAGTTCATAAATTCATCTACTGTTAAATTCACCATTTCCTTAGTCACATTTTCTCTGGTTACACTTGTATGATCACATTTTTTATAATATTTATTAAAAATAATAATTGCATTTGGAGAAATCTTTTCCACCCATGAATTCGTATGAACCACTTCATTATTTATTTTTTCAATTGCCTTATCTTCTTCTACTGCTGTATTTTCCAAAGTTTGATTTCCATATTTCACATTAGCTTTTCTTATATTAAATAATACCACTGTTGCAAGTAGCACTATAATAATCACTGCAATTCCTACCATTATTGCATAATAATATTTCTTCATAACTTTTACTTCTTTCTCTTAATTTTTTATACTACTATTATTTACCATTTCTAATATTTTATACAATCATTAATTGATTTGTGTTTTTACTTTTATTTCTCCATTTTTGTTTATTGTAATGCTTACCTCTCCCATTTGATCAGTTCTGTATACTTTTACATTTTCTTTTTCTAATCTTTCAAGTGTAATATCTGCAGGATGCCCAAATTTATTATTCTCTCCTACTCCAATTAAAGCAATTTTAGGTGATACTAACTTAATAAATTCTTCTCTAGATGATGTTTTTGATCCATGATGTGCTATTTTTAATATATCTGCTTTCAATTTTTTTCCATATACTTGCTCTAATTCTTTTTCCGCTTCCACTTCTATATCTCCTGTAAATAAAATTGAAAAAATTTTGCCATTATTTAATTTGTAATTCATTTTACATACTATAGCATTCGCATTTAATCCACCTTTTCCGTCATCCAGAAATCTTTCTCCTGGATGTAATATCTCGAATTCTGTTCTCTTATCTATTTTTAGCTTGTCTCCTCTCTCTACAACAATTATTTTTATATTTTTCTTTTTGCATTTATTGATAATATTTAAATACTCTTGTGTAATCATTGATTGTTTGCAAACCACAACCTTTCTCACATTAATATTATCTATTACTGTTTCAAAAGCTTGGCAATGATCCGCATCAAAATGGGATACTATTATAAAATCGATTTTTTTAATTCTTCTGTCCAATAAATATGGCAGTAAAACCTTGTTTCCAACATCAAAACTGCTTGACGCGGTGCTTCCACCACTATCTATTAATATCACTTTGTTAGTTTCGGTTCGTATTAATGTGCTATCCCCTTGCCCAACATCTATAAAATTAATTCTTAGTTTCTTTGGCGTTGGAAATAAATTAATTATTAACACTGTTAACATTATAATCACTATTATTTTTCTATTTTTCTGCTTTAATATTATTGCAGCACAAATTAAATAATATGCTACTATTGATATTATTTTGGGAGTAATTACATATATTTTTGAGATTTCTATATTACTAAACCAATTTGCAATATTTATTATAAGAATTAATAAAATGTTTAAGACTTTGGCTGGTATAGCTGCAATATTTATAGACATAAAAGATATTAAAAGAACTATAATTTCTAATATTATAGATATTCCTAGCAATGGACCTGCCAATAAGTTTGATAAAATAAATGTGAGTGAAATTGTGTTAAATTGGTACATCATAATCGGTATAATAAATATGTTGGCACTTATGCTTATTATAATGCTGTCTTTTAAATATTTTAATAATTTATTTTTTATTGGAATATTTATTAATTTGCAAAATAAAATTATGCCTAATGTGCCTGCATATGATAATTGAAAGCCGATATCAAACAATTTAAATGGATTGTTTAATAATATCAATAAAGTAGAAATAGCCATTGCATTTATAACATCTGCTTTTCTATATAGCAAACTTGCAAGCATGTATATTATACATGAAATTCCAGCCCTAACAACAGATGAAGTCATTTGTGTAAGTTCCATAAAAAATAGCATCATCATAATAGTTACTACTCTTTGAGCTTTTATTCCCGCTCGTTTTTTAGTGAACAAAATACTAACGGTTAACACCACATAATTTATATGTGTTCCTGATACTGCAAGCATATGCGATAAATTGCTATTTTTAAAATCTTCCACTATTTTCTCATTAATTCTACTATTATCTCCAATTAATATTCCAATCCCTAATGCATATGTTTCCTTTGTTAGTAATTCTTGTATATTCTGTTTTAGCTTTTCTCTAATTTTATGTATAAGCAGTTTAAAATTCGATAAATTTTTCTGATGTTTTATTATTATATTTGTATACAAATCAACTCTTATAATTCCATAAACTTTATTTATTTTTAAATAGTTTTTATAGTCAAAACCTTTGTAGTTTCTCGCTTTATTTGGCTCTTGGTATTCTCCAGAAATTTGCAGTTTATCACCATATTCTAAACTTATCTCTTCTTTATTTTTCTTCAGATTCACAAGAAAATAATCGTCTTTCGTTCTTATTGTAAATGTATAATTATACTCCTTTTCTTCAATATCGCTTATAATAGTTCCTTCTATAGAAATGTTTTTATTATCATATTTTTTATATTTGCTTTCATAATTCAAATTTTTATTATACACATATATAGAAGAAATACACATAACTATTAAATACATACAAATTGCGTTTCTATATGTATTCTTTTTAAAAGATGTAATTAAGCTTACGATTATAGATAATATAACAAATAAAGGTATACTTTTACTTAAGTATACCCCTATTAATATTCCATTTATATATGCAATAGCGGCAATAAGTAGTGGTCTTTTCATTATCCTCTCTTTCTATTGCCCTATTTAAAATTTATATTAGCCTTCTTGCTGTAGCATATCTTTTATTATAGCTTCCTGATAGTAGTGTTGATATCTTTACACAATATCCCGTTCCTGATGATGCATGTATAAAATTACCATCTCCTATGTATATTCCACAATGGCCTATTCCATCCATTGTTTCGTAATCTAAGAAGAATACTAAATCACCAGCCTGTAAATCTTCTTTTGCAACATATTCTCCACATTTTGATTGTGCTGTCGCAGAATGGCTTAAACTATATCCAAATTTTTTGTATACATACATTGTAAATCCTGAGCAGTCAAACGAACTGCTTCCTGAACCTCCATATACATATGGATAGCCTAAATATTGTTTTGCATAGTCTACAATTTCTTGACCCATACTAGTAGTTTCAGTTTCTGTTGTTTCTCTTGGAAGGCTGCTTCTAGAAGTTGCTTCTTGTTTACTATCTGATAGTAAATCTTTTCTAATGTATCCTGTCATTGTGTCATACTTTACTTTGTACCAATCATTTTCTTCTCCAGTTACTATTACATCTGTATTTTTTATAAGAGTAGTAATTATTTTAGAATCTGTTGAGGCTTTTTCTCTTACATATACAGAAGTTGTATTTACATATTTTGTTGATGTTTTTTCATATATTACAGAAGTATCTTTGGTTTCTGTATTTTCCACATTACTTGTATCGTTATTATCTTCTTTATTCTCTTCTGGCACTTCACTAGGTGTACCTTCCTTTATTTGTTCTGCACCAGTAGATTGACCAATATTATTTAGTGGAACCCACCCTGTTACATCTTTGTAATCTATAAAAGCCCATTTATTTGTTTTTGATATTATTGTTATCTCTTCATTTGCTTCAATATTTTCAATAATATTTGCATTTATTGATGGAATCAATCTTAATTTTGATTTTACTTTAATAATAGATTTTCCTGTTGTTTCTTCAGTTACTGTGTTGCTAACTTCTTCAGTAGTAGGGTTTGTGTTATTTTCTGTAGTTTCTTTAACTTTTACATATTCTTTTTTTACATATCCAGTATTGTTGCCATGTTTTACTTTATACCAGTCTCCAGATTCTTCTATAATTTCTAGTTCTGTATTCATATTTAATAATTCTACTATACTCGAACTAGTTGAAGCTTCTTTTCTTAAATTTAAAGTTTCTGTATTTACTGTTGCTGTATCGGCATATGTATTAACTGAAAACATTATCATTAGTGTAATTAATATTGCTATTATATATAGTAATTTATGTTTCATATATAATACTCCTTTTGATATTTTCGGTATCAGTATATAATGAAACACTATAAAAGTCAAGAAAAAATAACAAGGTTTACGATTTCTCGTATCCCTTGTTATTTATATATTATTTTGATTATTACTCGATTATATCAGCAACAACACCTGAACCAACTGTTCTACCACCTTCACGGATAGCGAATCTTAGTCCTTTTTCTATAGCGATTGGTGTGATTAATTCGATTGTCATGTTTACGTTATCACCTGGCATAACCATTTCTGTTCCAGCTTCTAGATCGATTACACCTGTAACGTCTGTAGTTCTGAAGTAGAATTGTGGTCTGTATCCATTGAAGAATGGTGTATGACGTCCACCTTCTTCTTTTGTAAGAACGTATACTTGAGCTTTGAATTTTGTGTGTGGATGTATTGTTCCAGGTTTTGCAAGAACTTGACCTCTTTCAACGTCTGTTCTTTGTACACCTCTTAATAGAACACCAATGTTGTCTCCAGCTTCTGCTTGATCTAACAATTTTCTAAACATTTCAACACCTGTTACTACAGTTTTTGTAGATGGTTTAATACCAACTATTTCAACTTCGTCTTGTAATTTTACTTGTCCTCTTTCAACTCTACCAGTAACAACTGTTCCACGACCTGTAATTGTCATAACGTCTTCTATAGGCATTAAGAATGGTTGGTCAATTGGTCTTTCTGGTGTTGGAATATAGTTATCAACTGCATCCATTAATTCTTTCATGCATTGATATTCTGGTGCGTTTGGATCTGTTGATGTGCTTTCTAGAACTTTTAATGAAGATCCTTTTATAACTGGGATTTCATCTCCTGGGAAACCGTATTCTGTTAATAGGTCTCTAACTTCCATTTCAACTAATTCTAATAATTCTGGATCGTCAACCATATCGCATTTGTTTAAGTAAACAACGATATATTTAACACCTACTTGTCTTGCTAATAGTATATGCTCTCTTGTTTGAGGCATTGGTCCATCAGCTGCAGAAACAACTAATATTGCTCCATCCATTTGAGCTGCACCTGTAATCATGTTTTTAACATAATCAGCGTGTCCTGGGCAGTCAACGTGTGCATAATGTCTCTTATCTGTTTCATATTCAACGTGTGCTGTGTTGATTGTGATTCCTCTTGCTTTTTCTTCTGGAGCACCATCGATTTGATC
>USEX01000022.1 GCA_900553755.1 uncultured Clostridium sp. | reverse complement strand
CCATACCGCTTTCAGGAGTTTCTTCCATTTCTTTAATATAATCATCTAACTTTTTATTTTGACTTTTTGCTTCATCCATTATTGTTGTTTTTGTTCCATCATCTAATTCAACTACCTCTGTTACATCTATAGCTCTGTCATTATTAGGATTATCATCTATATTTTCTAATCTTGTAGTGCGAGATTCATTTTCTTCTATCTGCTTTTCTGTTTTATCTATGGATTCATCAAGTTCACTCTTGGTAGTTCTTGCTTCATTCATAAATTGCTTTACCTCTGCTGTAGTTGGTCTTTCAGTTTGTGTTTCTACTTGGCTTCCTACAAACTTGTTCTCTGTAGGGCTCTTTCTCAAG
Organism: uncultured Clostridium sp.; assembly: GCA_900553755.1. GTDB lineage: Bacteria > Bacillota > Clostridia > TANB77 > CAG-508 > UMGS1901. The sequence goes on along the minus strand of USEX01000022.1, from coordinate 20,921 downwards.
TAGTCTACCTCTATGATTCCATAATTCCCGATTTTAGCAGAAAACATTTTATTAGGATCTGAAGTTGTAAACATTTCTGTTACTTGCTTTTCTTCAACTTTTGAACCATCTCTATTTATGCTATATATTTGTCTATCTGTTGTAGTAGTTCCTTTAGTTTCTAAGCCTTCAATATATTCAAGCTCTCCATCTTGATTTCTGCCTATAAATGCAAATTTATAATTCTTTCCCATGTTCTCGTTGGCATTTACAATGTATATATCTGAATATTGCCCTTTTACATTAGCTATCTCTTCAAAGGTATCTTTATCTGTTAAATACTGTGTTGGTTTTATTTTCGAATATGATTTTATATTCTCCACTTTGTTTCCTGTAGCTTCTGCAATTTGTTGCATTTCTTGTTCTTTGTTTTCCGGTTCTTCTTTTTCTTGCTCTTTCTGCTGCTCTGTTATTTCTTTATTTTCTTCAGACTCTAATTCTTTTATTTCATCTTCTTTATATTCCTTATCTTCTTCTGTCAACTCATTGTTCAAATCTAATGCTTCTTTTTCATTTGCATTTTTTGCTATTTCAGAAAATCTTTTATCTATTTGTTCCAACCATTCTATGTATTCATTCGAGAAAATAATCTTTCCATTTTCATCTATCTCAGCTATTTCTATACTATTATTGTATAATTTGTACAGATTTTTTTCTTTCTCATTTACAATTCTTACTGCATAAACACCTTGATCAGCTAGACCATCTTTTCCGTCAACTGGATTTACCAATGTAATATCTGTATAATAAGTAATTCCGTCTATTTTATTGTTCTCTGGCAATTCTGGCAATACTTCTTTATATATAGCTAAAATTCTTTCTTCTATTTCTTTATTTTCATCAGGGTTCATAAGATATCTCCTTTATTCTATATTAAATGATAATACAAAATCTGTTTCATCTTTTAATTGCATAAATACATGCAATATCTTTTGTGCTGTACTATTCTTAACACTTGCATCTGTTACAGTAACATCGCACACATACACATTGCTCTTACTTTCTACTTTAGTGTATGAAAAATCGTTTCTTCCATAAAGTTCTGATTGCATTTTTTGCTCGAAACTTGCTTCTGTAGGATAATTATTATTTTTAAATGTTTCATCTAACTTATTGTATACATAAGTATAATCTTTATCATTTACTGCCTGTTTAATTTTTTCAATATTCATTGCAACTTTATCTTGATCTGTAGATGTTTCGTATTTTTGTTTTACACTTGGAATTTCTATAGTATATGCATCAAGGATTATTGTATAATCATTTGGTGCTTTTTCTCTGAAAATATATACATTATCATCCTGGTCATAGCAGATATATTCTGTATAATCTGTATATGTATTCACTATATATTGAGTAAGCCCTACATCTAAAAATTGCAAATAATATTCTTCATATTCTTGTGATGTTGCAAAATCCGAATAGCTTTTTCTATTGTATATGTTCAATAAGTTTAGCAAATCTGCTTTATTATTTATATATTTTTTAAAGTTATCAAAACTTCCAAATTTCTTATTTTTATACTCTTCGTCCAACATATTGTATACTTCTTGTGGATAATTGATTACATTTTGGATGTAACTATTAAAATATTTTTGAACGATGTCTTCTTGGGTAATTCTTATCTTTCTAATACTATTATAGTCATTCTTTGCTATTGTAACACTATCTTCTTCTTCCATTTGATTCTCTACAGAGTTATTATAATATTCCTCTGTAATTGGCTCTATAGCAAATGTACTATTTTTAGAATCTTCTACTATTTTAAAATAAACTTTTTCTTTACCAATTTCTCCTTTGATAATATATCTACCAGTATTAGCTGACTCATATATCTCCAATGCATTATAAGAACTATCTTCTCCATCAAATTTTATTTTATTTTGAACATTCTGGCTGGTTATTTCATTCTTTTCTTTGTAATCTTCTGTAAGTAAACTAATTATTCCATCACTATCTTTATATTCTAAATTAGTTAATAGTCTTTTTACATATGATTCAAGTGTATAAAAACTAGAATCTTCTTTTATTCGTACCATTTTATTTGTATATGCAGCTATAGATTCAGAAACGTCAACAGGCGGATCTACTTTTCCATATTTTTCTTCCTGTTTCTTTTGATTATTTGTTATTATAGCCAAAGCAATACACACTATTATCAATAGAACTACTAATATCGGAATTATTATTTTTATTTTCTTCATAATTTTATCTCCCATCTTTAATTTGGACGTAAGCCTACAACAAAGCCATTGGTTTCTCTATAAGTATACGCTGGATTTCTGATACTGTCTGTGCTACCAGCGTTGTACCACTTATCATCTCCCGCATATATTTGAACGTGTCCTATTGTATATGGTACTCCATTAAACGAATATGTACCATCATCAGACGCATAATGAAAAAATACCAAATCTCCCGCTTGAAGTTCATTATATGATTTTATTAGTGTAAATCCCTTTTCAGCATAATGTTTAAACAAATATGGTGCACTATGTATTAATTGCTCTGTTTTGTCTTTATACCCAGCTTCCGCTAATACCCAATCCACATATGTTGCACAACATGTATATGGCACATTCCAAGCATCATTTGCGGTAGATGGCAATGTTCCTAGGCTATATGTATATAATCTTTCTTCCATATGTTTATGACATTTATCTGCTATTTCCACGATATCAGATGCTCCGCTTATTACTTCTCCATTTGCTAATGTATATATTCCTTCATTAAATAAAATCCAATTATATCGTTCTCTATTTACATAGTTTCCTGTTACAAAGAAATGCGCACGGCCTCCTCCGTCAGTTGCACACATGGCTGCTCTTTTAAACTCTTCTGTCTTTCCAACAGCATAATATTTATTATAAACTTGCGCTATGTTTTCTTCTCCAGGTAGTCCTTGACCGCAATTTCCATATTGATAATCGACATTTACTAAGGCATCTATTTGATAGTTTGTCATAGTAGCTCCATGTCTTTGAATAGAATCACTTACTGCTTTTTTCTTGTTTGCTATCATCTTCACATATATCCTGTCTATTTTTTCAACTTCAACTAATACTTCTTCTCCTCTTTTATACCTGTCGACCAAATCGCTAACAGAAAGTCCTTCCTCTGCGAAAAGGCTTATATGATTATATGAATTTGGGCTTCTATAATCATATATATTTATTCCATACGAAATATTTAAAGTATGCTCACGCTCATCATTAACCTCTCTTATTTTATAATACTTTCTATCCTGAGTAACATATCTATTTACCTCCCAATATGAGTAATCATTCGAGTCACCTCTCATATAGGCTCTTAAGCCTCCATTTTCATAACTTCTTATTACTTCAGCAATTCCTCCCGCCGCTATATTATTTATACTATTCAACTTAAACAAAGACCCATCTAAGCTTGTTACTCCATAATCCACACCTGTCATTTTGTAAATTACATATTTTAATATTTGCTCTAATCTATCATTGTCTAGGTTCATGTCCATCATTGTAAATAATAGAGCTCCATCTTTCTTATATGTATTAATTGCTGCCGCATTTTGCTTGTAAGATGTATAATATTTCTTTTTGCTTTCCTTTACGAAGAAATCATCTTCTTCACATTTTATTACAGGGTCTTGCTCTATTGGACTGCTGAATCTATAGGTTTCAGTTACTGGTGTTGTAGTAGTTCTTAATGTAACATTAGCTTCAGCACCTTTTCCTTTCGTCTCTACTGTCTCTGGTTCAGTTCTTTCCACAGAAGGCTCTGATCTAGTATATGTTTGCGACATTTTATATAATAGATGGTTTACTTCTGTTACGTATGGCATTGTACTTATCGTAGTTGTTGAATCTTCTTGTGTATCCCAGGTATGAGTAGCAGCTCCAGGTGTTACGTATTCATAATGTACTTCTTTATATGATACATAATAGCTATCTAATAAAGTTATCGTCATAGTTTGTCCTTCATTTTTTATGTGATCAGACAACGCTTTTACATAATTAGGGCTTTGTGTTGCTGTGCATAAATCAATAAAGAACATTACTGGAATAGCATGTTGCTCATATGCACTCTTATCTATTGTTCTAGTTGTGTAACCACCACTTCCATTAGAAACCGGATATACTATGTTACCCGATTCATCTAATGAATATGTATATCTTATTTTATTAAAGTCTGCTCCTTCGTCAAAAGCTTCAGTATAGCTCATATCATGAAGTTGATTATCTCTCGAATCATGTCTTTTTAATTCTATTCCTCCTGCTACTGCTATACCATTATTATGGGTGTTTACTGTTTGCGTGACTAATGAAGCCTCTATAAAAGATTTTATATAGTCTTTAGCATTCGATTCGGTCATCCCCATGCTTCCCACACCAATGCCTTGTGCTTTTAAATTTTTAATGAACTCATCCACGAATTCATCAGAAACAACAATTCCATCTCTATTCCAAAAAGATGACCATCCATCTTTTATTCCATTAATCATATTTGTTATTTGCTGTGCTATAAGCATTACAGAAGCTATTAAAACAACTATTATTAAAATAGGAATTATTAACTGTGATACTGCCCCTAATATAGCTCCTACAATTTTCTTTTTTACTTTTTTCTTAGCTACATTTTTAGCTTCATCCATTGCTCCGCCATTTTTTTTGCCATCAGCCATAACTTTTCTCCTTTAAAAATCTATTTTAATTGTAACTTCTTGTCCATTTACAGTTATACCTTCAAAAACAAGTTCCTTTACTTTTCTTGCATTATAAGTTTTATTTATTTTTAGTGAAGCGCTTTTTGCCTCTTTGCTTTTAATTTTTAACATCTCTTCTATTCCATTAGTACTTACATTATACTTCTTATCTTTGCTATCTACAATATATATTTTGTTAGTTTTTCCTAAATCAATGTCATTTATAGTATTATTTTTAATCTTAACTTCTAATGTCTCGTTTTCTATATAAGTTTCATTTGTTATCGCGGTAATTTCAACATCACTATTATCACATGTGCTTTGCAATTCTCTAGCTCTAACAAACTTTGAAATATTTAATTTATAATCTGGAGTAACCGTAATATAATCTCCAAAAGACTGCTGAGAATCATATTTTCCATCACTTAACAAATTATTTGTATATGTTACTTTATATGTTGTATAATCATTGCTTGTTATCCAATTGTCTTTTGAATACAATCTGCTTGCTGAAAATATTATATCATAATACTCTTTTTCAAATCTATTTATATCATCTTGAAACACACACTTTTTGCAATCATCAGAAAGCATATCATATGCATTTTTTATTTGTTTATTATTGCAATATTTTATAAAATTTTCTATTTCTTCATTATTTTTATTTGCCCTACTAGTACTTATATTAGTATCAGAAATTATAGAATATGTTTGTGAATTAGTAGTTGTTGTATTAGTCGGTGTTGCATTATTCTGCCTTTCTAAAGATAGTTTAGCTAAATAATTCGCTAATCTTAGTAACAATAATCCAACTACTATTATTGCAATAATAGTCCAAAATTTTCTTCTATTTTGATTATATAACCTAATTATTTTATTAAACATAATTTCTTCTCCTTATATAAGTCAGGCCCAAAAGATAATGCTTTTGGGCCTGTGTTTTTATTCTCCTTTTATTCTTGCGATTCTATCCATTGTTGCTCTAGATGCCTTTCGAGCCTGTTGTGCATTAAGTTTATTTCCATTTGCATCTTTAGTTCTTAAAAACTTCCTTGCTAAAGCTTGCTCAGCATTTGTACGTTTTTCATTATCTCTAAAAGTTTCACTGTTATATTTTGTACTTAATTTTGCTAATTCCAATGCTTGTTTTCTAGCAAGGTCGTCATTTCCGCCATTATTGCGTATTTCTTCTCTTATATCATGTATTTTATCCATTTCTTTGATATCATTTATACCAACTCTTCTATATTCTGCATATTCATCTAGTCTTTTATCAAGATTTTTTTTGCTTACTCCTTTGTCTAACAAGTGTTGTCTATTTTCAGCATCATTTTTAAATGCTCTATCTGCTTCCATATTTTGGAATTCTTTGCTTCCATATCGTGCTGAGCCAACAAATTCTCTTGCTCCAGATGCTCCTTTAAGAGCTCGCTTTCCTACTACATCCCCTGCCTTTGCTCCTGCAGCCATACCTGCCAATGCAGTTGACATATCTCCACTTACAAGACCTCCAGCTAGTCCTAATACTGCTCCACTTCCGGCTCCAATGCCTCTAACAATTCCTTTTCCAGCAGTTTTTACTCCTCTCTTAGCAAGCTCTCTTATTGTATGTCCCTTAGGTATATTATATTTCTTTCTTAAGTAACTTCCCATTTTACTTGGAGACTTAATTTGTCTTATCGTCCTTTGTGGACTTGGCTGTGGATTTGGCTGTGGATTTGGCTGTGGATTTGGTTGTGGATTTGGTTGTGGACTTGGCTGTGGATTTGGTTGTGGATTTGGCTGTGGTCCCGGCTGCGGACTTGGCTGTGGGCCTGATGGTAATGGTGTATTTTCTCCGCTTGCCAATGCATCTAGTCCACTGCCCTGTATCAAACTAGAATCAGTTGGATTCTGATCTGTAGTTCTTATTTTATTTTGACCAGCACCTCCTTGTTGAGATGCTTTAGGTGAACCTCCACTGCCCTTTTTCGTAATCCAATTTGCAAGTGTATGTGCTGCTGTCATCTTTCCTAAAGATGGGGCAGTACTACTTCTAAAGCCAAACATTTCCTTTATAAGTTTTTCGCCCGGTACTATAAATGCTAAAGCACATATAGCATATATTGGTGAAGCAACCGCCAAATCCATTGCAGACGATACTAATACAGTATATAAAGTTAAGTGTATAATTGGTTGAATCGAGTTCATTACATATTCTCTTAACCAGAAAGTAAAAGCCTGTGCTTGACCATCTTTTACTTTATCTATTGGATATGTCAGTGCAATCAATGGTGCAATCATAGTTAACACCGTAAGTATTAGAGCTCTCTTTATGTATAATATAATAAAATATAATGTATAGCCTGTTAAAGCCACATACATAATTGCATATGCTCCTCTTCCATTTGCCTTTATGCTTTCGCATAGTAGTCTTACATATCCCATTAAAGAAGTAGAATACTCAAACGCAACGTCACCTTTTTCTCCCTTTACTATTATATTGACTTGTTTAAAGCCATTTTCGCTCTCTGTATTACCCATTATACCCAAAATGTTATTTACCATTATGTTTGTAAAAGCCATTATATAATGCAAAAAGAATATTAAACATAAAGCTATTACCCAATCAGCAAACATTGATTTATATTTTGCTTTATCGCTTGCTGCTGCAGATATTATAATCCTTATACCCAGATATACTAAAACTGAAAGTAGTCCAACTATTGATATCAATCTAAATGCCTTATACCAACTTGATATTGTTCCTTTTAATTGATTAGCTAAAGAGTTTTCTGGATCACCTATTGTAGTTTCTGATTGGTTTGTTGAAAAATAGTTTGCATCTAACAAGGCTATTTTATTAGCAAATATCTCTGCTGGGCTTATTGATAATTTAAGAACTGCATATTGATCTATATCTTTGCCCATAGATACTTCTCTTGTATTTAAACTATCTTCATGGCCATTTCCCTCTTCTATCCATTCTTTAATCTCATCTTCTCCCGTAAACACAGTTCCATCAATAAGTTTTGAAGCATCTAATGTCACACCAGCTTTAATAATCTGATTTGCAACATCACAAAGCCAAATTGGTATAGATGTAATTATATTTATTATCCAATCCACAAAGTTTCGTTGAGTTGTATCATCACCATCCGCCCTACTAACTGTTGGCATTGCAAAAGTAAGCAATATAAAAACTATTACAGGTATGATTATTATCTTTCGTAATACATTATTCTCTACTATCTTTTTCATACTATCTCCTTTTAATGTCCGTTTTGTTTATTGATTCTTTTGTGCCAATTTATTTATGTTTGTCTCTACGAATTCAAATTCCTTGGCAGTTGGAGTAATTTGTAATATTGCTGTATCTCCTCCTACTTTTAGCAAGCCTTCTCCTCTTCCACATGTTACTAAGAATCCGGCTTCTCCTTCGCTTAGTTTAAATACTTCTTTTAAATATTGTATTTCAGATTTATCTTGTGCTAGTAGTAATTTTGTATCAGATGATGTTAAAACAGCTTGTACTTCTGGTTTCTCATAGAAATCTTGGAATCTTTGTGAAATAATAGCTAAAGAAACATTTCTCTTTCTTGCACGTCTTGCCATTGTGTTTAAGAAGTCTACTGCTTCTGGATATGGTAAAAGCATCCACGCTTCATCTACTAAAACTCTCTTTTTATAGGCTTTTCTTCTATCTTCACTATTTTTCTTAACATATTTTTCCCAAATCCAAGAAAGCAATATTTGTTGTGCAAGTGGTCTTGCAAATCTTTCCTCCAATTGAGAAATATCCAAATTTATAAATAGAGTTCCATCTAATAAATCAAATGTTGATTGTCCATCAAAGTATGCCATCTGTCCATCATATTCTCTTATGTATTGTTTCATTACTTTTAGCAAGTAACTATAATGAAATCTATAATCTGGGTTATTGTTTTCTTCAGCTTTTTTGGCTAAACGTTTATACCATGAGCCAACTGTTGGCATTTTCTTTCTTCTTTTTCCTAATACATCAGAAGAATTTTCCATGTTTGCTTCATATAAGCTTGCTGGATTGCTGTTTATTCCATATGCAGCATATTCTTCCGCAACAGATTCGGCAATTATCTGTTTTGTTAACTCGTTTACCTCTTGGCTTCTTGTACTTCCTCTTGCCATTGTTAATAAAGCTTGAGTAACGTCCTCTACTTTATTTTCTACATTTAATACAGTTTTTTCTCTTCCTGTTATTTCATCTTTAACCATTTCTGTTTCTATATCAAACAAGTTTATAACTGTTTGTGAATTTGGGCCAAGTACTACATTTACTCCTCCCAAGCTTTCAGCAACTATACTATACTCGCCTTCAGCATCTAGTGCCAAACTTTGGATTCCCATAAGCACAGCTGATCTTGATATCAATGTTTTCATTGTTACAGATTTACCAGCACCAGATTTAGCAAATATAACCATGTTATAGTTTGTTAAAGAGTTATGGAAATTATCAAACAAAATTGGTACCCCAGTTTGTTTATTAAATCCTAGAGGAATACCTGTTGGATGTCCAACTTCAGATGTTGTAAATGGAAATACTGTTCCCATAGATCTACGGTCAAATGTGTGTGTATTATTTATTTGATTATCTACAAATGGTAAATTAGATTTAAAAGCTTCTTCTTGTCTTCCCCAAGCACTTTTTATTCCAACTAGTGATTTAGACATTTCTGCTGATAATAATTTTGTAAGTCTTTCTAAATCTTCTAAACTATATGCAAAAAGCGTTGCCACAACTGATGCTTCATATAATTTATTGTATCCTGCTGCAATTTCATCTCTTAATTGCTCTGCTTCAAATCTTTTTTGAGTTAATGTACTTTCTCTGTTGATATTTCCTCTATCAGCTGCCACGATTCTTTCTGTTTCTATCTCATTTATTGTTCTATTTAATTCATTTTGTGACCTTGATTCTGGTATTGGATTTATATATACTGATGTATTTATATCTCCAAACATATACATATCTCTAAATAATTCTGGGAATGTACACATTCTTGGCAATGTAGATACAAAGAAACTTCTAGCATATCTTTTTACACTTGAGATTATTTCTAAGTGATCTATACTACTTGCATCTATTCCTGCTGGAGCTATTAATTCTTTTATTGTCTTTTTATGTAATATCCTTACTTCTTCATTGCTAGTATAATCATTACGCTCTGCTTGAAACTCTTCTTGTTCTCTTTGTTTCTTTTTGAACATCTTTATCTTTCTCCTTTCTCTTGTTTTCTTCTTTTATCTTTTCTTTCGCACTCTCTGCCACATCTTCGCCAATTATACTTGCATTTTCATCTATCATTAATGTTGCTAAATTATCTATTATTGTATCAATATCATCTACTGTTTGATTATATTGTTTTTGTTTTTCTGTTTGGGCTTCGATTACTTTCTCGTTAGCTTTTTCATAAGCTTTATTTTCTATTTCTTCGTTTAGTAATTTAATTTTCTTATCCATGTAATCAGGAGCTGTAGAATACAATTCATCATATCCAGCTTTTAATGCTCTATCCATTCCATATGTTTCTGATTCATCTCTGTTATATGCAACATATAGTAAATCAGCCAATTCTATAGAAGACATTACTTTTCCAATTACTCCAGATATTGCTAGCGACCTTATTATTGCTTGAGCTTTTGTATATAACTCTGAGAAAACTAATTCTTGTATTTCATTTTTATCATAGTTTTCTTGTCCTAACTCAGATGTGTAATATGCTAATGCTACATAATATTTTTTGTTTAAAATATTTCTGTTTAAACTCATTTTCTCTGTATTAAATATAATATCTTTTCCATATTCACATAAGTTTCTTTGTTTTACTAGTTCATAATATTCTTTTTTCAATTGGTCATTTGGCACATTGCCACGTTTTACTAGCTCTTCATATTTAGCTTTTTGTTTATTATATGCAGCTTCTATTTCATCAACCTTTTCTTTGTAGCTTTGTATACTGCTACTCATGTTAATTGTTCTGGTTTGTGTATATATTTGTACTGGACCTGTTAATGTATTTAAGAATTGTAAAAATCCTTCTTCTACTGAAACTTTTTCTTCTTCTGACATTAAATCGTAGTTTACTCCTTGGCATTCTACAACCATAACATATTTCTTGCCATTATTTTGTACAATCATATTATCTTCGATTTTATCAAATTCCATAAAATTCATTATCGAATCAACTGTATATTGCTTATTTTTGCTTGATTTTTTAGGAGTATTTTCTCTATCTTTTAATTCTTTGCTATCTTTTCCTTTTTTATCCCTAGCTTCCATTCTAAAATACACAAAAGCTAATACCATCAACAAAATTACTATTACAGTAGCCACCACTGTCAAAATTGAAGTTAATATAGTTATTTTACTTGTCATCAGTTTCTTCCTCCTTGTATATATATACTTTATTTCCCTTATGCTTAAACTTTATTGCTCTCATTATTACAGCATCTATATTCTCACCTGCATTTACTCTTGCCCATGAAATATTTTTTAAATCTGGAACTTTAAATGTACCTATTGAAAATCCTATTAAAGCACAAATTACAAGTAATACAATACCTACGACCGTCATTCCCAGCGTAGAGAACAAAAATGCTAGTCCTACTCCTATTACTCCAGCTATAGCTGTATATATCATACTTTTTTTGGTAAATATAAATAATATTCTTCCTTCACCCTTTACATTCCTTGGTAAATTATATGCTCCCATATTTCCTCCAATACACCCCATAATATCCTATCATAAATAATTATAACATATAAAGCTATAAAAAGTAACAAAAAAATAAAAAAAGTGCAAATAAATGCACTTTTTAATTTTATTGTAATCTTTATGTAATTTTGTTGTAATACTATTATTGTCCAATTCCACTTGCAAAACCATAAATTGCACTTGCTATCCATGTTGCAGCAAATACCAAAACAGCACCAACTAAATATGGTATCATTGTTGATTTAAAATCTGCTTTTCCTTCTGGGCTAGCTGTCATATATTTAACACCTAATACAACTAATACACCAACTGATATCATAGTTCCTATTAATCTTATAAGATATATAACTTGATTTCCTACCTTGTTAAGCTTTTCTGTATCCATTCCATCTGCACTTCCAGTAAAATTACCTGGATTAACGTCAGCTAATACCACATTAGCTACAGCGCAAACTACAAATAATGCAATTAGTATTGTGCTTATTATTTTAACTGTTTTTTTCATATTTTGTTCCTCCTTTATTTTTTATTTGTTTTTATAATTAATCTCATAACTGAGAATATTAAAACCTAATTTACATAGCACCTTGTATTATTAATACTACTATTTTCCATATTAGATAAGCTCCAAACACTAGTATGCATCCAAATATAAGTGGTACTAATGTTTGTTTTACCTCCGCCTGTTCTGCAGCTGCTCCTGTTATGTATTTTATTCCAAGTATTGTTACTACTAATACTGCTGCACCCACACCTACAGTGGTTAATATACTTACTAAATTATTAGATGTAGATTGCAAGTTAGGTTCGCTTATTGGCATTCCATTTGCACTATCCAAAAAGCCCTTTCCACCATCTATTACTCCATCAATACCTGTTACGGAACTAGATGTTCCTTTTGAAGGAGTAGCAGCTGTACTTGGTTTGCCTTCATCTATATCTACTTCTTCAGCCTCCACATTATTTCCACACAAAAACATTTGTAAAAATAATATAGTGAATAAAAATAATATTACTATGGTTTTTTTCTTCATTTTTGTTCCTTTACAATACATATTTATCTTATTATACATCATTTTTTATCTTTTTTCAACATTTATGCTACATTTTAGTTACAATACTATATAGTATATCTAGTAAGTTTACTCCACCAAAAAGTAATATCATTCCTACTACATATGGAAGCATACGTTTTTTATACTCTGCTTTTTGTTCAACGCCTCCTAGCATAAACTTAATTCCTATTACTATTAATGCTACTACAGAAATTATCGAGCCTATTAACCTAATAAAAAATAGTATGTTCCCTACTAAGCTTCTGAATTCGCTTGAGTTTCCTCCAATGCTTGCACTCGGATTATATTTTCCAGTATTTACAACGCTATCATCTACTGCCATTGAAGTGCTAGCTATCATTGTTACTGAAAGAAGTATTAGTAACAATGATATTACTATTTTACCAATTTTATTAATTTTTGTTTTGTTCATTCTTTCTCCTAATCTTTCTTTATTTAACAATGTATCATATTTTTGCTTTTATAATATTCGTAAATTAGTTCGTCTAAATCTGTGCTTATTTTGTATATAATTTTATAGTCTTTATTTTCTAGTATGCTGTTATTAAGTTCTTCCCTTAATTTACAAATTTTTTCGTCAAGCATTTTTTCCTCCTTTTTCTCCTTCGTTTATCTAAAAATATCACATAATTCGCAGTTAGTCAATATTTTTCATCTTATAAAATACTTGATTTTTCTACTTATTTTTACCTTTAACAACAGACAATATCATATTTTCTTCATCAAACGCCTCTTTTAATATATTTTTTACAAATTCCGCGTTTATTTTTTCAAATGCTTCTATATATTCAAAGCTGTTGATTCCCTTCATCCAATCAGATAAAAACATTCTAGCTATATCTGCCACATTATTATATTCTGTAACATATTGTCCATATATCTTTTTCTTTGTTCTTTCTAAACTTTCTTCATTTATTCCATTTGCAATTATATTTTTTACTTCCTTTGCCAACTCTCCTTTTATTTTTTCCGGTTCTTTTGCACGTCCTGAGATTAATATATGCGAATATTGGCTTGAAAATTCATAATCCAAATCTGGAACTATTGATAAATCTCCATTTTTATATAGCCTCGAATATAAGCTTGAGCTTTCGCCTAAAAGCATATTTAATAAAATTTCTATTGCAATATGTCTTTTTACTGCTTCTTTTCTATCATGAACTATCTTATCTTTGTATCCGATCATAAAAATCGGCATACTAATTTGCATTTCTTTTTCACTTGTTTTTTTATTGATTCTCTCTTCTTGTTCTGGATATATTCTTTGTATATCTTCTTGTCCTTCTTTTTTTATTAATCTCTGTTTAATCTTGGCCATTAGTTCTTCTGGTTCGAAATCTCCGCTTGCCACAATAACCATATTTGATGGATTATAGAATGTATTGTAGCATTTATTAAGCACATCTGGAGTTATTTTGCTTATTGATTCTATACTTCCTGCAATATCTATCTTTATAGGATTGTTCTTATATATGCAATCCATCGCTCCCAAATATAATTGCCAACCTGGATCATCATCATACATAGTTATTTCTTGTCCAATTATTCCTTTTTCCTTTTCCACGTTTTGGTTTGTAAAATATGGATGCTGTACATAATCCATAAGTTCGTCTAATCCCTCTTCAAAGTGATTTGTGCACTCAAATAAATATGCTGTGTGGTCTGTTGTTGTATATGCATTTGCATCAATTCCTAAAGCCATCAATGTCTCTAAGCTGTTCGTTCCATTAGGTTGTTCAAACATTTTATGTTCTAAGAAGTGAGCTACACCATCTGGAATAAACACCTCTTCATGTGTTTTAGGCATGATAAATCTATTATCAATAGAGCCAAACCTCGTGCCATACATGATATATTTTTTACTTATGTTTTTCTTTGGAACAATTATTACTTCCAAACCATTTTCTAGCTTTTCCCAGTATGCTTTTTCTTTTATCTTTTCACAATTAATTTCTTTCATAATAACCTCGCAATCTTTTATTAATTTCTTAAAAAGAAAATTGTATTTATCATAATATTTTCAGCAGCTTCTATTATTTGTTGTTTATTTACGGATTCTATCTTCTTACAAGCTGTTTCTATATCACTAGTATCTTTAGATAATTGCTGTGACATATAATATGATATTTCTCTTGGTTGCTCATCTTGTATGCTAATAAAGCTAGCAATCAATAATTCTTTTGCGTTTTTAATATCATCTTCTGAAAATTTTCCTTTTTTCATGTCTTCTAATTGCTCTTTTATTATTTCTATTGTTTTTTCGTAATTTTTTATTTCTATTCCGCATCTAATAAATATATTGTTTTTGCTTTTTATATATCTAGAGCCAGCAGTGTATGCTAAGCTAGCTTTTTCCCTTACATTCTGGAACAATTTTGAATTTGCTCCGCCTCCTAGAATCGCATTATACACATTTAATACTGCATCATCTATATCATTTTTTATGCTCATTCCTATCACAATTTTTCCTTGTGATACATCCATTTTTTCCTCTGCTGTTTGTTCTTTTATATTATTTACATCTTGTTTACTATCTAAAATAAATTCTGGATTTCTTGGTAATAATTTATTTATATTTTTATCACTCTTAATTGTATCTTCTATTTCTTTTTCATTTATATTTCCTGATACGAAGATATCTATTTTGCAATTGTTTAGAAATTCTTCATAATATTCATACAAATTATTTTCATTTATATTTTTCAAATCTTCTATATAGCCATATTCATATAATCCAAATGGCTCATTTTTATACATTTCTTCTATACATCTTACATATGCATAATTTGATTTATTATCTATTTTAGATTCGATAATTCTCTTTAAATTTTCCTTTTCTCCGTCTACATATTCTTTCTTAAAACCAGAATTTTCTATTAATGGATTAAATACTATATCTAATAATAAATTAATTGCTTCTTTTTGTATCGTCTCACCATTAAGTGCGTATTCATCTTCTATTGCCTCTATATAAAATTTAAGTACGTGATTATCACCTCTTTTTTCTATTCCACAATTGAAGTCTGCACCATACATATTCTCTAGTTTTTTATTTAATTCTTCTTGTGTTTTTGCATTTGCTGTTCCAAGCCTTAAAACTACTGGTATCAAAGCTTCTTTCGTAATATTCTCTCTTGTTAATTTTTTAGTTAAAAATACAGATACGATGTTTGTTTTAAATTTATTTGTGTTTATAAGGTGAAGTTTTACTCCTTCATTTATCTTAATTTGGCTATAATTCATTAGCATTTCCTCCTAATTCAATAATTTTCTTACAACCTCGTTTATTCTTTTACCATCTGCTTGTGCTCCGATTTCTGTTTTTGCTTCTTTCATTACCATTCCTAAATCTTTTATTGTTGTTGCTCCTACTTTTGTTATTATTTCCTGAATTTTTAATTCTAATTCCTCATCTGATAATTGTTTTGGCAAATATTCTTCTAATACGCTTATTTCTTCATTTACTTGATTTATTAAATCTTCTCTGTTTGCTTTTTCAAAATCTGCTAATGAATCTTTTCTCTTCTTTAATTCTTTTGCAATTATCTCTAGCACTTGTGCATCTTCCAATTGGATTCCTTTATCTTTCTCTACTTGCAAAATTCCTGCTCTTACCATTTGTACTACATTTTTTCTATTTGTATTTTTCTCCTTCATTGATTGTTTTAAGTCTTCTAATAATTTTTCTTTTAACATATTAATCTCTCCTTTTTATATTTTTAAAGGCGCTTTCAAATTCTATTTAATTAGATTTTGAAAACGCCTCTTTTCTATATATTTTTAAAATTTTCTTTTTCTAGCTGCCTCTGATTTTTTCTTTCTCTTTACGCTTGGTTTCTCATAGTGTTCTCTTTTACGAACCTCTTGTAATACCCCATTTCTTGCGCATTGTCTTTTAAATCTTTTTAGGGCTTCTTCTATATTTCCATTATTTACTTTTACTTCTGACATTAATATTCCCCTCCTTCCGCTGCATCAAATGCTTTCGTATGGGATTTCCAATTTCTTAATACGAAATTACCTTCACATGTTTAATATTATAAACTAATTTGGTTATTATTGTCAATACAATTTGAACATTTTTCTTTCTCTTCCATAGAATCTTCAATCACCATCTTTATTACTGTCATCACTGGTACTGCTAAGAACATTCCCAAAACTCCGAAGTATGCTCCGCCTATTGTTACGGCAAATATTACTAATAATTGACTTATTTCTAATGAATTTCCAACTATCTTAGGGTTTATTATATTAGCATCAATTTGTTGTAGTATTATTACAACAATTGCCATTGCAATTGCTTTGCCAATTCCATCTGTTAGTAGTGTTACTAAAATAGCTATTCCTACAGCTATTATAGCTCCAAAGAATGGAATCAAGTTGAATAATCCTATTAAGAAACCTAGTAGTACTGCATATTTTACGTTTAAAATTAGCATTGCGATTGAAACTACTATTCCAACTATTAATGCATCTATCATTTGGCTTGTTAAAAACTTAAAAAATATTTCATTTCCATTTCTAAAATATTTTCCCAATTTTGTGCATGTTTCTTCTTTAAACACACACCTAAATAATCGACTCCAGAATTTTATTATTCCTTTTCTTTGTAATAATATGTAAATAGATACTACAATTGCAACAAAAGCATTAAATACACTGCTTACTGCACTTATTACACTTTTCACATATCCCATTATTTTCTCTGGATTCAAGAAGCTTTGTAAATCTATTGATTTCATTCTATTTACCACTTCTGTTACTTGCTCTCCTCTTAAAAAGTGGTCTTCTGGTAATTCATTTATTTTAATTACTGCTTCTTCATAATAGCCGGGTATATTGCTAATTAAATCAGAGAAACTTTGGAATAAAATAGGAAGTATGCAATTAAACAATATAAATAGTATTATGAATGTCATTATATATACAGTTGCAACGCTTAGTCCCCTTGCATGCTTATTTATAAAGCGTTTTTTATTGGTATTTTTATAGGCATTCTCTACTTTTTTACATGGCATATATAATATGTATGCTATTAATATTCCTCCCACGAATGGTGCAAGTATTGATATTAATTGAACTATCCAGTTTGTTATGTTAGTAAAATTTTGCAAAACTTTTTCTAATATAATCGCAGTAGCAACTATTGAAAAGTAAAACATCCATTTTTTAAAATTGTCTTTTTTCATAATTTTTCCCCTTTATATTTCTATATCTAATTCAACTGGGCAATGGTCACTACCAAACACCTCTGTATGAATCTTACTATCTTTTATTTTATTCTTTAAATTTTCTGATGTTATAAAATAGTCTATTCTCCAACCAGCGTTTCTCTCTCTTGCATGAAACATGTACGACCACCACGAGTAGCATTCTTTTTTATCTGGATACATATATCTGAATGTATCTATAAAGCCTGCATTTAAAAGCGCTGTCATCTTTCCTCTTTCTTCGTCAGTAAACCCTGCATTGTGTCTATTATTTGAAGGATTTTTTAAATCTATTTCATTGTGTGCCACATTTAAATCTCCGCACAATATCACTGGCTTTTTATTTTGTAGCATGCATAAATACGCTCTAAAATCATCTTCCCATTGCATTCTATAATCTAATCTAGTTAATTCCCTTTGTGAATTTGGAGTATAGCAATTTACTAAATAAAATTTTTCATACTCTGCGGTTATTACTCTTCCTTCCGAATCATGTTCCTCCATATTTATTCCATACGCAACATTTATTGGTTTAATTTTTGATATTAACGCTGTGCCAGAATATCCTTTCTTTATTGCGCTATTGAAATACACATAGTAGTTTTCTGGTGCAAATTCTATTTGCCCTTCTTGCATTTTTGTTTCCTGCACGCAAAAAACATCTGCATCTATAGAATTAAAAAAATCCTTAAATCCTTTATTCATTACTGCTCTTAAGCCATTTACATTCCAAGATATTAATTTCATTGTTCACCTCTTAAATATTTGTTGGTTTTAATATTACTATATAAAACAAAAAATAGCAAGCCAGATTGCTCTTGACTTACTATTTTTATACTTAATACTTTTTAAAAATATACATTTCCACCTATATATTCACCAGATGCATGGCCCGCTGACCTGAATGATAAATAATTGTGATTTCTTTTTCCGTTTAATGCATCAGACACGGCTTCTGCTACGTATGAAGCATAATTTCCATTTAATCTTCTTCTCCAATGACTGTCTATTGAATAACAGAATTGACCTTTGGCTTTATATTGGCTTAATGGATCTGAACCATTTTTAGCCCATTTTGTACTTTCAGCTCTATTACATGCAGTTGTAATAACAGCTAACGCACCTTCATAGCTTGAGCTACATTCTTGTGCTGTTATTGCACATAGTAAATCGAATTCCGCATTTGAATAGCTCCATACACCATTGCTATATGAAACTCTAGCTCCAGAGCTTCTTGAAGTTACATATTGTTTTCTTACTTCTATTACTTTGTTTACTGGCTCTGTAATTATTGTTGAATATATTTCTGTTCTTTCTATTTCCGTATCATTTTGGTATTTTACTTTATAGGTTACCTCTTTTAATCCGTTTTTTCCTTCTTGGATAACTCTATCTTTTTTATTATCGCTGCCATCTGAAACATCTTTTGTAATTGTTTCATATGGTATTTCTTCTTGAACAGTTTCTATTTTTTCTATAATCTTATCATAAGATTGTAATAAATTATCTACTGTAATATCTGCAGAAGTTTCTGCTACATCTGCAATTTCTGTTTCACTTTCTTCAAATTTTGTAATCCTTATTGTATTATTATCAGATAATTCTTTTTCTTTATTTGGAATTACATTTTCCTCTGGTAATAATATAATATGATTTTCTTCTAATATATCTGCAATTTTTGTTTTAGATGTAAGTACATCCATTTCATACCCATTTGAAAGTATAATTTTTACATTGTTCAATTTGACATTAGAAGCTGCAACTCCAACTCCCATTATCAATAATAGTATTAAGCATAAGCCAATTATTTTCTTAACTGGTAATTTTGCTTTTTTCATATTTTTTAGTTCCTCCTTTGAAACAACATGTTTATTATACCATTTTTCGGAATCTCTGTCAAATTTTACATGTTCCAATACTATATTATATGCATGCTTGTACTCAAATATTCTCACTTTTTCTTTATTTTATATTAAATATTTTCATTGCATTTTTGTAAGTAGTTTTTGCAACTTCTTCTATCGTAATTCCTTTGAAATCAGCTATTTTCTGGGCTATTAGCTTAACATTTCTAGAATCATTTCTTGTCCCTCTTTTAGGTTCAGGTGCAAGATATGGGCTGTCCGTTTCTATTAATGCTTTTTCAAGCGGAACCATTTGCACTATTTCTTTTGCATTTTTAGCATTTTTAAAAGTAATAGGTCCTGCAAACGAGATATAAAAATCTAATTTAAGAGCTTCTTTTACTAATTCTCTATTTAGTGGGCAACAATGAAAAACGCCTTTTTTATTGGCTGCTTGAACATTTTTTAAAATATCTAGTGTATCCATAACAGCTTCTCTTGTATGAATTACTATTGGCAAATTATATTTATTAGCTAATTTTATTTGCTCTACAAACGCATATTTTTGGATTTCTTTATTTTCTTTGTTCCAGTAATAATCTAGTCCGATTTCTCCTATAGCAACTATTTTCTTATTTTCTATCTCTGATTTAAGTATTTCTTCTATCTTTTTTATTTTGATCGAGGTCTCTTCTATACTTTCTTTTACATCATTTGGCGATAGCCCGACTGTAGTATAAATATATTCTTTTTCATTCGCCAGCTTTACTCCATAAATGGATGACTCCACATCATAACCTGCACTTACAAACTTGGTAACCCCAGATTCATATATTTTTTCTATTACATCTTCTCTATCTTCCGCAAATTTTTCGTCATTATAGTGCGCATGTGAATCAAAAAATTCTGTTTCCATAATACCTCTAATCTACTAATATCGTTACTGTAGCAATAGCATATTCTTTTAAATGAGATATGCTCACATCTATGCTACTTATTCTTTTTAGCATTTTTTCAACATCTTTACTTAAAGACACAAATTCAAGATGTGGCTTACCATTTTCATCATCTACTGTTTGTGCATTTTTCCAAGATATGCTGTACTTATCTTCTAGCAATGTGGAAACTGCTTTAAAAGCGGCTTCTTTTGCAGCAAACCTAGCAGCAAAGTGTTGATACATCGCTTTTTTCTTACTTTGGCAGTATTTTATTTCTTCCTCTGTGTATATTTTATTTAGAAAACTTTGTCCTAAATTTTCTATTGATTCCTGTATTCTGCTTACTTCTATAATATCGGTACCTACTTTTATTTGCATTGTGCTCTCCTTTATTTGTGT
>USEX01000021.1 GCA_900553755.1 uncultured Clostridium sp. | reverse complement strand
CTATTGCTTCTTTAGTTCCTTCTTTTATTTCATCTTTTAAATAAATACTACCTGCAAGCAAAATTTCTTTCTAGTATTAAATATCCTTGTTTCTCTAAATATTCACTAGCAAGGTTTTCTCCTATTTTTCCTAATTGCTGTTTTGCATTCACTAATTTGCTCCCTTTATTTTAAATGTATTGCCTACATTTCTTTTTATATATCCCTCTATTTCCATTATTGTTAAAATGGCTCCTGTTGCAGATATACTTTCATTTATTTTTTTACTTACTTCGTCTATTGATAATTCTTTTTCTTCCAATAGATTATATATTTTTTGATATTTTCCTGGAACTGCACATTTCTGTTCTACTACTTCTTCTTTGTTTTTTATCTCGCCATATAAGTCTTTCAATATTTGACCTGCACTGGTAACCATTTTTGCTCCATCCAATATCAATTCATTAATTCCAACTCCATTCACATCATCTAAATTATGTGGGATACAATAAACTTTTTTTCCTTGTTCAAATGCATACCTAGCTGTAATTTTACTTCCGCTTCTATGTTTAGCTTCTATAACTAAAACCGCATCAGCTATTCCACTTATTATTCTATTTCTCTTTGGAAAGTTTGCTACCACTGTTTCATCATTATCCTCATGTTCTGTTATTATGCATCCATTATTATTAATAATTTCATTATATAACCATAAATTTTCTTTAGGATATATTCTATTTAATCCTCCGCCTAATACTGCTATCGTTCCACCTTTTTCACATACAGACCCATAATGTGCAGCAGTATCTATTCCAATAGCTAAACCGCTTATTATTGTTACTCCTTCTTTTGCCAATGCTTTAGCAAATATTCCTGCATACTTTCTTCCATATTCAGAACATTCTCTAGAACCTACAATGGCTATTATCTTTTCCGAATTTAATAAATTCACATTGCCTCTGTAATATACCTCTCGAGGATATTCCTTTATTTTTAATAATTTATCAGGATATTTTCCTTCAAAACAACATATCTTCTCGCTTATGCTAATACCTCCTTTAATTTTTCCAATATTTTCTGTCTAAGCTTCTATACTGTATAGCCTCTGCTAAATCTTCATATTCTATATTTTTTCTATCTCTCAAATCGGCTATGGTTCTGGCTACTTTCAAAATCTTGTTATATGCTCTTGCACTTAATCTTAATTTTTCAAAGGCTCCCTTTAATAAATTCTCTGATCTTTCATCTAATTTACAGTATCTTTCTGTCAAACTAGGTGTCATTTCTGAATTTGAATAAATATTACTCTCACTATATCTCTCTAACTGTATTTTTCTTGCCTTATTAACTCTTTCTCTTATTACCTCTGATTTTTCTCTTTTAGTTTCTTTCTTAATTTCTTGATACTTTACTTTGTTTACTTCAATTTGTATATCAATTCTATCTAATAAAGGTCCACTTATTTTAGATATATACTTTTCAATGGCTCCACGTGTACACGTACAAGTTTCTCCTGAACCATAGTTTCCGCATGGGCATGGATTCATTGCAGCTATTAGCATAAAATTACATGGATAGGTAATTACAGAATTTAGCCTGCTTATAGATACTTCTCTATCTTCTAATGGTCCTCTAAGTGTTTCTAATGTAGATTTATTAAATTCAGGTAACTCATCTAAAAACAATACTCCATGATTTGCCAAACTAATTTCACCAGGTTTAGGTATTTTACCTCCTCCAATCAAGGCTGGCACTGATATAGTATGATGAGGAAACCTAAACGGCCTTTTTACCACTAATGGCTTGTCTTTCGGCAGCTTTCCCATAATACTATGTATTTTTGTTACTTCCAGAGCTTCATCAAAACTCAATTCTGGTAGTATTGAAGCAAAGCCTTTAGCAAGCATTGTTTTTCCAGAACCCGGAGGTCCTATCATTAGGCAATTGTGCCCTCCTGCAGCTGCAATTTCTAATGCTCGCTTTACACTACTTTGCCCCTTAATATCAGCAAAATCCACATCACCTATAAAGTCATCATAAAACATTTGCTGTAAATCTATAGTTTCTGGTTCTATCACAACATTATCATTTAAAAAATTTATTGTTTGTCTTAAATTTTCAACACCTATTACATCTATTCCACTTACTATTGCACCTTCTTTAGCATTCTCTTTAGGAACTATTATCTTTTTTATTCCTAGCTTTTTTGCTTCAATGCAAATTGCTAGCACTCCATTTACCCTATTCACTTTTCCATCCAAAGAAAGTTCACCAATAAAAGCCACGTCTTCTGCTACTTTTTTCACATAGCCAAAATTTACTAACAAACTTATTGCTATCGGCAAATCAAAATATGTGCCTTCCTTTCTTAAATCTGCTGGAGCTAAATTTAATATTATTCTTCTACTTGGAAATAGTAAACCAGAATTTTTTATTGCTGCCCTTACCCTTTCTTTTGCCTCTTTTACTCTAAGGTCAGGAAGCCCAACAACTTCCCAGTATGGCATACCTGCAGCTACATCCGATTGAACTTCTACTAAATAGCCTTCCAATCCGTACAAAACTATACTATTTATTTTTGATAACATTATTTTCCTTCTTGTTTTGAAATTTTTTAGACAATAATTAAACTTTGAATTAATTTATTTGAATTAACTATAATATAAATACCATACTGTACAGTAAAATGTCAAGAAAAATAAGTCGACAAATTTTGCAAGCTACTTTCTTAACATTTTATTAAAAAATTTTTCTGTGGATATTCCGCTTATTCTATTATTTCGTTTTAATAAATACAAACTTTCCGGATTTCTGGTAATATAATTTACTCCTGAAGTGCACGACAAACTTGCTTTAAATCCTAGTTTTTTTATTATATTTGTTGTTCCATTGCTTATAGCCCCAAAAGGATATGTAAATGTATTTGGCTCATAGCCAGTCTCTTGCTTAAATTCATTTTGAAGTTTTAATAAATCATTACTTAGTAGTGATTCATATTCCTCATAAGACTCCCATGACTTTTTCTTGCATCCCATTCTTCCATTTTTATTACTATGTAAATCATACGTATGGTTCTGAAACTCTATCGTTCCACTTGAAATAAGTTCTTTTATATCCTTCCACCTTAAATAACTATAATTTAAATTTGCCTCATCAGATTTAGTATACATATCTGTATAACTTCCAACAATTGAAATTACAGCTTTCATGCCATATTTTTGTAGTAATGGTACTGCATACCCCAAATTGTTATAATGGCCATCATCAAATGTTATCATTATAGGCTTTTGGGGCAATTCTACTCCTTCATAAACAAAATTTATTAAATCTGCCATTACAACTGTTTCATAGCCATTTTCTTTTATGCATTTCAAATCATTTTCTAATTCACTTGGATGAACAATATAATCTCCACTTCTTGATTTTAATATGCTATGGTACATAATTATTGGTAATTCCACTGTTTCCTCAGTTTGAGCTTTAGATACATTATACATAAATATGCTTATTATCATTAAAATAATAAGCATACTAATTATTATTAATTTTAAATTCATCTTATACACTTTTATCTTAGTCATATTAAAAGTATATGTCATGAACTAAATAAAATTACTCTACTTCTTCTACTAATTTTCCCATGTTCTTCCTTTGTACTTCTGGAATTGAAACAATCTTAAATTTTGATGTTTTATCTCCGAATTTTATTTCTAATATGTCACCGGTTTTTACTTCGTGGCTTGGTTTTGCCACTTTGCCATTGATAGTAATTCTTCCATTATCTGCTGCTTCTGCTGCAACAGTTCTTCTTTTTATAATCCTTGAAATTTTTAAAAATTTATCTAATCTCATATTTTCTCCTCAATCTATAAACTTATTTAAATACAAACTATAAATTTTTGTTTCTGAAACTTTTGTATTCAACGCACTTTCTAAAGCTCTTTTATATAATTCTAGCTGCTTTGCATACTTTTCTTTAAGCTCATTTTCTTTACCTTTTTCAACATAATCTGTTTTATAATCTACCAGAATTAGCTTTCCATCTGCATTTATATAATACAAGTCTATAATTCCTTGAACTAGCACTGTTTCATCTGTTTTCACGCTATTACCATATATTTCTTTTACTGGTATATCAATATAAAACGGCTGTTCTTTGTGTATTTCTACTGCCTCTTTTAATTCCTTCCACAAATCCGATTTTGTATAATCTACTAATTTTCCAGTATTTATATTTTTGGCTTCTAGTTCTGTTATTATTCCTTTTTCCTTTAATAAGTGTATTAATTCTTCTATTTTTTGATAATCGTACTCTTTCTTTTCGTCCATTTTTTGCACTATTAAATGCATTAATGTTCCCCTTTGAGCTGCCGATAACTTTCCATTTTCATCTTTGCTTAAGAATTGAGGAACCATTTTGTTTTTATCAAATACTTTCTCATTTTCTGAATCTGTTGTTAATTCTTTAATTTTAGTAACACTTGTTTTAGTTGGTATATTTTCTAATTCATTGTGTTCATATTTCCAATCTAAAATATGTTTAATTTTCTCCTCTTCTTGATTATTTGCTAGCTTAGTTGCCTCAGCTTCTATTGCTTCTTTTATATCTTCATCTTCCTCATCTATTTCTGCACTTTTCAATAAACTTTGCTTTTCTATTACTTGCAAATCCATAATTCCAGATAATTTTTCTGCCAATTCTTTTTGGTATATTAATTCTAGCCAATCCAAATATGTTGAATATTTTCCAACTAGCATAGGGCTTATATTTCCATACAAATCAATCATTTCTTGTTTTTCAGTAAGTGCTTTATTTACATTTTTTTGCATCCCTGTTATTATTAATTTTTCTTTTGCCCTTGTTAATGCAACATACAAAACCCTCATTTCTTCTGATGTAATTTCTTTTCTAGACTTTATTGCAATCGCTTTTTTAGCTAATGTTTTAAATTCTATGTGTCTATCAGCATCTATGTATTGTGGTCCTATTCCCAAATCTTGATGTAATAATAGTTTTTGGTTTAAATCTTGAAAATTAAATTTCTTACCTGTTCCAGCCAATATAACCACAGGGAATTCCAAGCCTTTACTTTTATGGATACTCATAATTCTTACTACGTTTTCACTTTCTCCAATTATCTTGGCTGCTCCTAAATCATTATTACTGTTTTTTACCTTTTCCATAAAATTCACAAAGTTATATAATCCCTTGAAGCTAGCCGTTTCATACTGTTTGGCTTTTTCAAAAAGCATTTTCAAGTTTGAAGTTCTTAGCTCTCCATTAGGCATTAAACTAACATAATTCATATATCCGGTATCTATGTATATTTGCCAAATAAGTTCATCCAATGGCTTATATTTTTCTTCTTGATACCATTTTTCTAAATTTTGTAATAGCTTATTAATTTTATTTACTAGTTCTTCATTCGAGCTTTTTTCCTTTGCTTTTAGCATTTTTTCATAAAAGCTCTCTTTGTTACCTTCTAGGCTAATTTCAACCAATTCATTGTCACTAAAATTTCCTATTGCAGACCTTAGAACTGTTACTAATGGAATATCTTGCATAGGATTATCTATTATTTTTAATACACTCATAATCGTATCAATTTCAACTGATTGCAAATATCCATCCGAACTATCTGAGTACACATTTATTCCTAATTCTGATATTTCTTTTTCGTATATTGGTGCAACTGTGTTTGCACTTCTTAAGAGTACTGCAATATCTCTGCACTCGATATTTCTTCTTCCTCTTTTTTTATCTATAACTTGGTATTTTGAATCTAATAATTCCTTTATTTTTTTTGCTACAAATCTAGCCTCAAGTACAACATTTTCTACTTTTTCTGTAGACTGTTCTTCTTGGTCCTCTTCATCAGATTTCCATATATTTTCTTCTTCTTTTAAATCTATTATATTTAATTGCGTTGTAAAATCTTGCTTTTCTACTTCTTCATATGAAGCTCCTAAATTTAAATATTCATTTTCATTATAGTCTATATCTCCTAGTTTAGCACTCATTATGTTTTCAAATACAATATTTGTTATATCCAATACATTTTTCCTACTTCTAAAGTTCTTAAATAACTGTATTTTTCTATTTTCTCCAGCTACTGGCTCATTTTTATATGTATTGTATTTCCCTAAAAATAGCTCCGGTCTAGCTTGTCTAAATTTATAAATGCTTTGCTTTACATCTCCAACCATAAAAATATTATTGTTTTTCGAAACGCTTGTTAATATACATTCTTGGACCAAATTGCTATCCTGATATTCGTCTATTGCAATTTCTTCAAATTTTTCTGCATATCTTTTTGCTACTTCCGTGCTTTTTATGTTACCATCTTCATCTTTTTCAACCAAAATCTTTAGTGCTAAATGCTCCATATCGTTAAAATCTATTATATTTTTTTCTCTCTTTTTTTGGTAAAATTTCTCCGAAAATTCTATAATTATATCCTGTAATTTCTTTAATATTCCATACATGTATTTTATATCTTCACATGCATTTTCCGAATTATATGGAATTAACTCTTTTATGCTTGAATACTGGTCTTTAACACTATCTCTTATTTTTTTAGCATCATCTTTTAATGGATTTTCCACTTTTTTTCCTCTTGGCCAATCCATATTTCTAAAATTTTCTATCATTTGCTGAGCTGTATCCCAGTTTGTTAGGTTATTTTTAATTGAAGTATAGTTGTTTATATCATCTTTTATAGCATTTTCGTACTTTTCCAATTCTGGAAATCTGTGCATCTGTGGCACAAGATTTTCTAATTTTAGAATGCAATCTTCTAAATTTTCTCTGCAAGATTCTACAATTATTTTTCCCCATGGAGTATCAGAAAAATTTACATTGTTTATATTAAACATTTCTACTTTTTGGGCTAACCATTCTTCTGGAAATGGATCTGACTGTATATAATTGTAGATTTTTAATATTAGGTCTTGTAAGTCTTCGTCTCTATTATATTTTGTGTATGTTTCTATTAGCTCTAAAAAATCTGCATTATTCTCTATATATTTCTCTTCAAAAATTTCATCTAACACTTCTTGCTTTAGTAGGATAACTTCTGTACTATCAGCTACTCTAGCATTTGCCGATATATCTATTTCAAAAAAATTATTTCTAATTACGTCCAAACAAAAAGAATCTATTGTGCATATACTTGCTTTATTTAGCAAATTAATTTGCTTTTGCAAGTTTTCATCTTCCGGATATTCTTCCAGCTTTTTATAAATAGCATCTAGTATTCTTTCCCTCATTTCACTGGCCGCAGCACTCGTAAAAGTAACTACCAATATTTTGTCTATATCAACTTTATCATTTATAATCTTCTTAATAATACGTTCAACCAAAACTGCAGTTTTTCCGCTTCCTGCAGCTGCAGCAACTAATATATTTGAGCCTTTTTTGTCTATTGCTTCTTGCTGTTCTTTAGTCCATTTAACCTCAGCCATTTTAGCCTCCTAATTCCTTTTCTTAACTTTTTATATTATAGCAAATTAATATAAAAATGTCTAAGAAAAATGAAAAGAGTGGATAGATTTTAAACCTATCCACTAAAATAAACATTTTTATCTTAAAGGCCTGCACCACAAAATATACATCTGGTGTTTTTTGTGTTAATGCTTCTCCCGGCTTATTTTGATATCCAGCATATGCACTGTTAGGAATTATAAGTAACATTCCTAACACTATAAAAAATATCTAAACTGCATAAAATTGCAATAAGTGCGCACAATAAAACAAACAAATAATTATTGGAGGTAATGTATGGATAAAGATAATAATATAAATCTTACAATTCTTAATGAAATCAATAAAGCTGCAAAAATGGGAATGGATTCTATTTCGTACGTATTAAAAAAAGTTGGCGATAAAAATATGAAAGAAAATTTAACTTTTCAATATTCTGAATACGGCAAAATTGTTGATGCTGTAAATAATCAATTTGAAAAGTATGGTGAAATTCCTGATGAAACTCCTGTGACGGATAAAATGATGGGATGGACAGGTGTACAGCTAAACACCATCACTGATAAAAGCAATTCTCACATTGCCGAGATGATGATTCAAGGTGGAGATATGGGAATTATTGAATGCCAAAAACTATTGAATCACAATCCTCGCGCAGATGCTGAAGTAAAAAAGATTTTAAATGATTTTATGGTAATGCAGCAAAATGACATAGAAAAAATGAAAACCTTTTTGTAGGTTTTCATTTTAAACTTATATATTCTTTATAATTTATATCTTTCGTTCTATATTGTTCCGGTCTCAAGCCCACTCTCGTTTTCATAAATTTTAATAATACCACCATAGATAAAGTTGAAAGCGCTCCAAAAATTAAAGTTGAATATATTAAATTGCAATGTGAAACAATGGCAGATGCTATTGCACTTATCAATGCATTTCCTATTCCTGTTACTATACTGTAAGCCGAATAAACTTTTTCAACCATTTGTACATTTGTAAAATTGGTGATATATTTTTTTATTAAAACATAATAAGAACCAGCTCCAATATATCTTACCGTATACATCACTAACAATATTGCGACCAAAATACTATAAGGGAATCCGAATTATTGCAGTAAGTCCAGATATAAAGCATGCTACAGTATATGAAATACCCATGATACTAAGTGTTTTATTTCTAAATCTATCATGCAATTTATATTGAAACCTTGAAGCAAAAGCTGCAACTAGCTGCATTGCTGCATAAACAACTCCAACGCTTACAGCCGACATTTCTATCTCTTCTAATAATCCCATTTCATATGTATTCATTACCATTATAATTCCATACATAAGACCCGCAAATAGCATTAATGACTTTAATCTTCTTGAGTTAAATATAAACGAAAATGCTAATCTGATATCTTTAAAATAAACTCTATATTTTTCTCTTATTTCTCGTGTTATTTTTTCTTTATCTTTTTTAGTTTCTAATTCTTCAAATAATGTTGCAACCCTTGTAGCTATTAATAGAATAATTGTACATATTATCATTGGAATATATCCATTTAATTCAAATAAAAATCCTGATAATACTGCTGATATCGCAGATATTAAGTAAAAATTACTTAAACCTTTAGAATCTACTTTGGCAAAAATTGAACTTTTATCTTCCACATTTGGAATCGACTTATTTAGCATAGCATTTTCTGCTATTTCCCTTATACCAGTAGCAACCCCAGACAATAAATTCGCTATTATTAGCATTGTAAAATTGAATGAAAACATAACAACAACAACAGATACTGCCATCATTAAATCGCTTATTATTATGCTCTTTTTGCTTCCTACTTTTTCTATTAGCACTATTGTTGGAATTTGAAACACCACTTTAAAAAGGCCGAAAAATGCGCTTGCTAAAACTATATCACTGGCAGTTAATCCCTTTACCTGTGTTAAAAATATAAATTTTATTGCATAGTAAAACAATAAATCTGCTGTTAGCATTCTATGAATAGAATACAAATCCATATTTCTTTTTCTTTTATTGGCTAATGCCTTTTCTTCTCGATCCATTACTTCCTCTCTTATTACTTAATTAAAAACACACAAATTACTTGTACAAAGTAATTTGTGTACCACTTTTATTTTACTTCTTTTCTATTATTTTCTATTACCTTTAAAGCATCCTCAAGCGCAACTTGAATACTCTCTAGCACACTATCAGCATATGCCTTTGTACCATTTGAGATTTCTCTTGCCATATCATTAGCATTTTCTATAATTTTATTTTTTTGCTCATAAGCTTTCTTAGTTATTTCATGCTCATCAATCATTGAAATTATTCTATTCTCTGCTTCTTTAACTATATCATTTGCCTCTTCTTGAGCCTTGCTTATAATTCTATCATGTTCTTCTTTTATAACCTTAGCTTGCTTTAATTCTTCTGGCAATTTTAATCTAATTTCTTTTATAATTTCTAATAATTCCTCTTTGTCAACTAGCGCTTTATGCGTAAATGGAATTTCTTTGCTACCTTCTAATATGTCTTCTATAGTTTCTAATAATGTAAATATTTCCATTATTTTCCCCTTCCGTCTAAAAATATCAAATATGCTCTTCCATATTTTCTTATATCATATATCTGATATTTTGAATTAATTGTGTTAAATTCTTCTATTTCTCTATCTTTTTCATCAGTTTCTACTATAATTATTCCATTATCATTTAATAATTCCAATTCTTCTATAAGTTCAATAGCTTTTATTGCTAAATCCATTTTGTAGGGTGGATCTATATATATAATATCTATTTTTTCATTTAATTCTTTTAAACATTTCTCATAACTTTTGTTTATAACTATGGCTTTTTCACTTAATCTTGTTTTTAATAGATTCTGATTTATAATGCTTAAAACGTCTCTTTCTTTTTCACAAAAATAGACTTTCTTTGCTCCTCTACTTAAAAACTCAATTCCTATAGCTCCGCTACCAGCAAACAAATCTAATGCAACTGTATCTTCATCTATTTTATTATTTATTATATTAAATAAAGATTCTTTTACTCTATCTAAAGTTGGTCTTGTTTTCAGGTCATCTATTGAATGTAAGATTGTTCCTCTTGCAGTACCACTAATTACTCTCATTTTTCCTCCATAGCCACTCTAAGCTATATACATTTATTTTATCTTTTTTTTTCCATATGTCAATATCTAACGGGGAAATGTAATACACATTTAATAGTGCTGTAACATTTTTAGCCCTTTTGTAATTATTTTATAACACTTTATCCACATATTGTCAACATTGGTAAAAAATAAGCCCCGGACTATTTACTAATCCGAAGCTATATTTTAATCTTCTTTGATCTCTTTTATCAATTCCAATTGTGATATAAGCAATGATTCCATCTTTGCCTTGTATACATCAAATTGCTTTTTCATATCTTCTAAATCTTTTTTTCTTATGGCTATTTGTTGCTCTATATCTGAAAGTGTTTGCCTTGCTTCTACTTGTGCCTCACTAACTATTTGTTCAGCTTGTTGCTTAGCTACATTTTTAACTTCCTCTGCAGCTGATTGAGCCATTAACAATGTATTATTTAAAGTTGATTCAATTGATTGATAATGCTTTAACTTTTCCTCTAGCCCTCTAATTGTATCTTTTGTTGCATTATTTTCTTTATATAGTTTTCCATAATCTTCAGTTATTTCGTCTAAGAAGTCATCTACTTCGTCAACACTATATCCATTCATCATTTGCTTTGAAAACTTTTTGTTTTCTATATCTAGTGGTGTAATCATATCTATATTTCCTCCTATAAAGTAAAATAAGTCAAAGAGTCTAATTATTTGCTGAATTTTTTAGCCATGATACAGATAGTTTATTTTTTATTTCTTCTCTTGCCATTTCGTTTGTGATTTCGTAGTTATATGGTGCAATTAAGAATATTGAGTTTGAAACTTTTTGTATATGTCCATCTAAAGCATGTACTGCTCCACTAACAACATCTATAATACGTCTTGCAACATCTTTGTTTACATATTCCAAGTTAACTATTACAGATTGTTTTTCTTTTAACAAGTCGCATATATCTTCAGCTTGGTCAAAAGTAGTAGGTTGTGATATAACCATTTTTATTTGTTGTGATTGAGGCATACTTACAACTTTCTTTCTTCCCCAAAGCTTGTTTTCTTTTTCACCATCTTCTTCTTCGTAATCTTCAGCTACATCTATATCTTCATCGTTTTCCTCTGGTTCCATTCCAAATGCTCCCCAAATTTTATTCATTATAGCTCCTGACATCCTTTTACCTCCTAAAATCTTTCATCCAGTATTTTTAAATCGATTAGCTATAGTATCTATCTTTTTATCTATAATGTCAAGCTTTTTTGTGCAATGTAATTTTATTTTAATTTTTTTGTAACACTATTGTAATAGTTGTTCATCTTTTGGATTCAATAAAATTTCATCATATAGTGTTAAAGTTTTTAAATCTGAAATTTCTCTTGATGACAATCCAAGATTTAATAGTTCATCTCTTGAACATGTATCCACTATAGAATAATCTTCTCCCTGTTTTAATACTTTAACCGCCATTTTATTTAAGTATCCATTTCTATTTCTTACAACATATGTAACATTATTAATTTCCTTAATTGCAGAGTTTGGCACCCTATACCCACTTGCACTCCACCATATAATATCAAGTGAAATTTTTCTATAAGAAAGCAATTCTTCTATATTTTTCTCTACTGAAATAGTTATCGTTCTACTGCCATCGTCTTCTTCTATTATGTTTTGTATTTTCGCCACTATTGCTTCGTCATTTTGTACTTTTATATTTACTTTGTCATTAACCTTTGCATTTTTTGCTTCCTGACTATTAGAATTAAATACAATGTAATTGTTATAATTATTTACTATTTTTGCAGTCACATCACTGCTGGCTATGGCTTTTCCAACTTTTAAATCTAAATCCTGCAAAAATTGCTTATTAAATGTATTTAAATTATCGGTAGTTAATACCTTTTCTAGTCCATCTATTTTATACGAAACCATTCCAGCACTTGGAGCAGTAATATATTCGGATTCTTGTTTTAATTTTTCTTCATATGATGTTCTCTCTTCAATTAAGCCTTTTAAATACGAACCTGATGGGCTGTTTTCTCCAATTATTTTTGCCTTTTTGGTTATATAAGAGCTTATTGTTTTCTTGTATTCGGATAATTTTGATATTTCGTTTTGTCCATTTACTTTATCCAGTTCGTTTTCTATTTGGCTTTCCAATAATTTTTTATCATTCGGAAGAAGATTTTCTTCGTTTTCTAAAACTGCCTGTATTTTGCCATCTAGCTCTGATATTTTGCTTTCTAATTCTCCTTCTTTTTCAGAATAATATCTAAAAACAGAGTCTCCTTTTGCCACTCTTTGGCCTTCTTCTTTTATTTTTATTATTGTCTTTTTATTTTTTTCTTCTATTACCTCTTCATCTCTAATAATATAGCCGCTTACTGTTTCTTCTTCTGAGATTGTTCCATTTTCTACTATAAAAGTATTGCTTGGGTTCTTTATAAGTTTATACACCATAAATATACCATAAATAATTGTAATTGCTACTATTATTCCTATTATTATCTTTTTTGTTTTCTTGCTTTTTACGGTATTGTCATTTTCCATTTTTTCTGCCCTCCAAAATAATTTCTATATTATTTTGTATACTGTCTAAACCGTTAATCCACCTAATATTATCTATCTTTTTAAACCATGTTATTTGCCTTTTAGCATATCTTCTTGTTTCCATCTTTATTTTATCTATCATTTCCTCTTTCGTAATTTCTTTTTTCAAAAATTGTATTACTTCCTTATACCCTATTGCCTGCAAAGAAGTAAGCATATTTTCTCCATATTTATTGTATAAATCTTGCACTTCCTCTATAAGACCAGAGTCTATCATTATATCTACTCTTTTATTTATTCTTTCATATAGCTTAGGTCTCTCTATATTTATTGCAAATACCGTATAATTATATTTAGGTCCTTTAATCTTTGACTCTACTTCTAACTGTGTTTTTGTTTTTCCAGTTGCCTTATATATTTCCAAAACTCTCATTATTCTTTTCTTATCATTACAGCTTATTTTTTCCATTGCTTCTTTATCAATTTTACATGCTTCATTATATAGTTGCTCCAGACCTTCTTTACTTTCTCTTTCTTCTAATAGTTTTCTATATTCTAAGTCTGTTTCAATTTCTGGATATTCAATTCCATATATTAAAGAATTTACGTATAATCCAGTTCCCCCAACAATTATTGGAGTTTTACCCTTACTAATTATTTCTGCAATTGCACCTTCTGCGTCTTTTTTGTATTGAGACACGCTATATCTAGTTGTAGGAGAGATTCCTCCAATTAGGTAATGTTTAATGCCTTGCATTTCCGCTTCTGTTGGCTTTGCAGTACCTATATCCATCTCATCATAAATTTGCATTGAATCTGCTGATACAATTTCGCCATTAATTTGTTTTGCAAGTTCTATTGATAGTGCTGTTTTTCCACTTGCTGTAGGACCGCATATTACAATTACCTCTTTCACATATCTCACCTCCTAGCAATTAATCTAAAGTATTAATTACTTCATTTACTATATTAACCCCATTTATATCTTGCTCATTTGTTTCATTAGTTAAATTTTCTGCCTGAGCTTCTTGATTGCTGCTCACATTTCTTTCTAATTCTTTTAATTTCTTTTGGTAATTTCTAAAGTATGAACCTTCTGCAATTAAAACTATCACTGCCAATATTGCTACTGCAATTACTCTTCTATTAAGAGAATCCATTGTAATTATTTTACTCTGCATTTTTTTAAATGAGCGTATTAAAAATGGCAAGAATAAAATTACATTCACTGGCACAAAAGCCATTATAATCGCATTTCTTACTGTTTCTGCTGCAGATGTCTTTTCAACTCCTATTGAGCTTAAAAGATATACTACCAAAGTTATTATATACACACTGCCTATAGAAGCCATTATTGTAATAATCTTCTTTTGCTTGTTCATATTTTTTTCTAATGAAAAATATACTAATAATATTGCAATAACATTTGCTGCCATTATAAATAATGTTATAATTGAATCCATTTCTTATCCTACCTTCTTGAAAACTTTTTTTCTATATCATTTTTAGTCATTCTTATTGCTGTAGGTCTACCATGTGGACAGGTAAATGGGTTTGGTAAAACTAAAAGTTCATTTAAAAGAGCTTCTACTTCTTGTCTTTCCAATACCATATGTGCTTTCACGGCTGCTTTACACGCTACAGTAGCTATAAACTTTTCTTCTATTTCTTTTCTTGCAGTCCTTGCAACAGTATTTATTTCATCAAGTGCTTCTAAAAATAATTCTTTTGTTTCTAAGTCTAACAGGATAGTTGGTACACCGCTTAATTTTATTGTATTTTCTCCGAATTCATCAACCATAAATCCAGCTTTTCTAAACATTTCTCTATTATCTTTATATATTCCCATTTCTTTGTTTGTTAAAGTTATAATATCAGGCAATAACATCAATTGAGAATCTTTATCTGCTTCATTATAATAATTTTTCTTTATTTTTTCATACATAATTCTTTCGTGTGCTGCATGCTGATCTATTATATATAAATCTTGCTTTATTTCAATTATTATATACGTATTGAATGCTATTCCTATATATTTGTATTCTGGTTGTAGTTTATACTCTGCATTATCTTCAAAAACAGAAATATTATCGCTTTTAGTTATTGGCTGGAACTCTTTTACTTCATCTTCTGCTTTCTCACTAACTTCACTCTTCTTCACAGCTGTGCCAAACATTTTCTCGTACATGTCCATAAATTTAGTTTCATCAATTTTCTCAGTATTTTCACTTTTTGTATTTTCTAAATTGATTTCACTATTTTGTGGTTCTGTTTTGCTTTCTATTATTTTCTCCTCAGGTATTTGAGTTTCTATAGTTTCAGTTTTAGGTTCCACTTTATTTGTAATGTTTATCATATTTTGTATCTTATTAATTCTGCTCATTACATCTTCGAATTTTTCGTCAACGCTATTAGCAATCTGTGATTTTATTTCAGAAGTTCTTTCAATTGGTTTTATTGCATCTCTAAATGAAGTATTGTTTAAAAAATTAAATGTTTCTGGTTTTTCCTCATTATTTTTTTCAGGATGGTCAATTCCATCTATACTAGATGTATTAGCTACTAAATCAACATTAGATAGTCCGTCTCTTATAGCATGGTACACAGCTTTAAATACTTTATTATCTTCTTGAAAACGCACTTCCAACTTTGCTGGGTGCACATTCACATCAACTAAATGTGGATCCATGTCTATATTTAATATTAAAAATCCATGTTTTCCAATAGTTATAAATCCTTTAAACCCTTGTTCTGCTGCTCCAGATAAAGTTTTATCTTTTACATATCTTTTATTAACAAAGAATAATTGGTTTGTTCTATTTGACCTTGAGATTACTGGTTTCCCTATAACGCCACTTACTCTCATTCCTTCATACTCATAATCTATATTTATTAAATTTTCTGCAATGTCTTTTCCATAGATATTGTAAATTACTGATTTCAAATCACCATTTCCAGATGTTTGTACTATTGTTTTTCCTGTGTTTACTAATCTTATTGCTATTTCCGGATGAACTAGTGCTATTCTTGTTATAACATCTTCTATATATCCAGATTCTGTAAAATCTTTTTTCAAGAATTTGTATCGAACTGGAGTGTTAAAGAATAAGTTTTCTATGGTAATTGTTGTTCCATTTGGGCATCCGTACTCGCTTGATTCTAAAACTTTTCCCCCTTCAATTAATACTCTATATCCATTATCACTTTGAGTCGTTTTTGATATAAGCTCTACTTTTGCAATTTCTGCAATACTTGCTAAAGCCTCTCCTCTAAACCCCATTGACTTTACATCTTCTAAGTCATCGGCACTTCTTATTTTGCTTGTTGCATGCCTTTCAAAAGCTATTTCCATATCATCTTGCATAATTCCTTTACCATTATCGGTAACTCTTATGTATGATATTCCACCGTTTCTTATTTCAACTGTTATATTATTAGCCCCTGCATCAATTGAGTTTTCTACAATTTCTTTAACTACTGAAGCAGGTCTTTCAATAACTTCACCAGCTGCAATTTTATTTATTGTTGAATCATCTAATAAAACTATTTTTCCCATCTCTTAGATTCCTTTCTATCTTTTGTCTATTTTTCATAATGAATTATATCATTAATTGTATTTTTTTGTACAGTCTTTTTATTTAAAATTACATTTTCAATTCTGTAACACTTATAAATTAATTTAATAATATATATTATAAAATCTTTATAAGGAGGTAGCTTACATGGGAAATTGTTGCGGTAACAATAGTGAGTTATTATGGTTTATAATACTATTCCTTCTATTATTCTGCTGTGGATGTGGAAATACATGTTGTAATAAACCATGTTGTTAGTTCATATTAAATAACTTTTATTCTTTTTTGCGGGAGGTGATTCGTATGCCAGAGAACAGATGTTGTGGTGGATGTGGTTTTGGCGGAAATAACTGCATTTGGATTTTCATTATATTAATAGTAATATGCTGCTGTTGTGGAGGAAACAATAATTGCGGATGTTGCTAATTATTAACATAAAAATATCGTAAAGTTTTTAAGCTTTACGATATTTTTATTTAGAAGGCGTCCGTGTCTTTGGTAGACATTTCTACTTCACCTTTATTATTTAATACTACATATTTGTTTAAATATTTATATTCCCAATATGGATAGTAAGGTGATTGTGTTTCCAAATATCCATATAATCTTAATACCATTTTGTTATTAACTATTTGAGTATCTACAGCATTTATTTTTTCCATTTCTGTGTCTATATTAATTTTGCCCATTATATTTCCACTGTAATCCACATACATTATTGTATCTTTCTTTGAGTCTCCTACTAACAATATTCTATCAGATAACATTGTTAATCCAACTTTTTTCCCTACTAATACTGGCTCAAATTTATCATTTCCAGTAGC
Source organism: uncultured Clostridium sp. (assembly GCA_900553755.1). Lineage (GTDB taxonomy): Bacteria > Bacillota > Clostridia > TANB77 > CAG-508 > UMGS1901. The sequence continues at coordinate 5,934 of USEX01000021.1, read as the reverse complement.
TAAATCCAATAAATATAAATCTCCATCTAATACCATTGCAAGTTGATTAGCCGTATAGTCTGATGATACACCAGAAAAGCCTTCTTCCGTTTTGTAGTCAAATTCTCTTCCCCATATCTTATTAAAATCTTTATCATAATAATCTATGTATAAACGATTTATAGAAGGTTCTAATGTTTGTACTATGTAATGTTGGAAATCTGCCGATATTTGTAACCTTTTGTTTATTTCCTCTCCATATCCACTTGTATATCCTATATATCCAATTTCTCTCATCGCACAAAATTGTTTAAAGTTTGCATTTGATTGGTTGTCAAGTGAAATTAAGTACATTGGTGAAGATGCATCATATCCATATGCTTGAGTATCCTCTGGAACTGTTATTTTTATGTCATTTCCAAATATATATTTTGCTACTTTTGTAATTGTGGTCAAATCAAATCTAGTATCACAAACATTATAATTGTATATAGAATCTATTACTGGAACTGTGTATGATTTTCCATCTACTTCAAATGTTTCAACTCCTGTGTACGTTCCATACACAACAATTTCATCATTAACTATTAATCTTTCATCTAATTGTTTTCCTTTTACTGCAAAGAAATCTTTTTCTTCAAAATCAGACATTTCTCCGTAGTTTTCGCCTTCACCACCAGCACCAATAACACCTAAGCATACAAATTCATCATCTGTCGATTTTAATATTTTCTTTATCCAGCAGTCTATTCTTATTTGCGCTCCATTATAAACTTTAGGATATCTTTGCAAATCCTCAGAATTGTACACATAGAAATAATTATCATCAAAGTATTTCAATACTTCATATTGGTCATCATTTAATTTTAAATCCTTATCTCCAGTTTTCATATTAGAAAAGCTTAATTGAGATGTTTTAGATATTACTTGTCCATTAGAACCTATCTGTTCAATTTTCCCTCCAATGCTATTACCTTTTTGCTTTATTCCTACTATTATTCCTATTATGATTACACGTGTTATAATCACTCCAGCTATTACAATTCCAAGTACTAGCTTGTTATCTGCTGTTTTTCCTTTCTTTTTCACTTTCTTTCCGCATTTGCTACAAAATAGCTCGTTTTCGCCTATTTCATTACCGCATTTTTTACATTTCATTGTTTATTTTCCCCCTATCATTTGTTTTTATTTTCGACTTTATTTTACTCTTCAATTTATTTTCTGTCAATACAGATAAATTTATTTTATCTACATATAATTTATGTATAAAAACAAACTCTTACATTCTCAATTAAAAGATGTAAGAGTTCGTTTTTCGTTTGCTTGGTTGGGCTGGCTAGATTCGAACTAGCGCATGCATGAGTCAAAGTCATGTGCCTTACCGCTTGGCTACAGCCCAATATATAATGGGGTGGAATATGGGACTCGAACCCATGGTCTCCAGTGCCACAAACTGGCGCGTTAACCAACTACGCTAAATCCACCATATGCATTTATTGCTAAATGCATTTTATATTGTACCTCATTATTAATGGTTTTGTCAACTGTAAAATCTAATTTTTTTAAATTTATCTACTCAGCTGCCCAAATTACTAATCTTGCTTTTGAGTTATCAGTACAGGTTGATAAAGATATCTCCCTCTTTCCTGCAGTGTCTCTATCAAAGTAATCCGCATCATCTGCTGTAGTCTCATAAATATTATAGATATTATATTCAATTCGTGTTCCTGTTGTATCAGTTATATAAATTTTATCACCTATAGCTAGTTTATCATTATTTCCAAAGAATGAACCGTTTCTATAGTTATGCCCTATAATTACTGTATTTCCCACTTGATTTGGTCCTGGCCCATATAACATTGCTACAGATAATTCTATAGAATCAGGTGTTGTTCTTTCTAAGATAGGATAATTTAGCTTTATTTTTGGTATTTCTATTGTTCCTACAACATTGTAGCCTTTTAAAGTTACTTTATTTCCACCTGTTGTAGTCTCCTGATTTACTACTTCTTCATTTAATATTGGTGTTACAGTTTCTGAATTACTTTCTTCATTATTTTCTGGTTTGTTTATATTATCATTAAATTCATTTACTACTGATGCAGCAACTCTATCTGTTGTTATTTTTCTATACATATCATACCCAAAAACACTAAGTAATATTACTATTACTACAATTACCATTATTAGTATAACTGTTAAAAATTTACTATATTTATTTTCAAGCATATATTTCCTCCTTTTGTAAACTCATCTGTTTCTATTATAACATAATTTATATATTTTGGATAGACTTTATATTATTTTAGCTCCTAATTTTTTACCTGCTAGTAAATGAAAATGCAAATGCATTACTTCCTGCCCAGCGTCTTTTCCGCAATTATTTATTACTCTAAATCCATTTTCTTCTATTCCTAATATTTTAGCAATTTTATTTATGCTTTGAAATAGATCTGCAATTATTTCCTTATCTTCTTCTTTTACATCAAGTACATCTTTAAAATGTTTTTTAGGTATTACTAATACATGTATTGGAGTTACTGGATTAATATCTTTAAATGCTAGTACCTTTTCATCTTCATAAACTTTTTCTGATGGAATTTCACCTTTTACAATTTTACAAAAAATACAATCGTCCATATTTTCCTCATTTCTAAAATTAATATTTTATTCTAAAACAGCTTTTATTCTTCTTACCCCTGCTGAACTTGCTTCCTCTTTCTTTATTTTGAATTTGCCAAGTTCCTTAGTATTTTTTACATGTGGTCCACCACACAATTCCTTAGATACATCACCTATAGAGTATACTGTTACTATATCTGGATATTTTTCTATAAACATACACTCTGCACCAGATTTTATAGCTTCATCTTTTTTCATTTCTTCAACTGTTACAGGAATTTCTTCTTGTATCCATTTATTAACTAGTTCTTCTACTTTTTGCTTTTCTTCATCTGTTAGCTTATGGTCACAACTGAAGTCAAATCTCATTCTCTCTGGGGTTATGTTTGAACCTTTTTGATGTACATCTTTTCCCAAAACAACTTTTAAAGCTGCATTCAAAAGATGAGTTGCTGTATGATATTTTGTTTCCATTTTGCCATTTCCAGATAGTCCACCTTTAAATTTTTGTTCACTACCCATTCTTGATTTCTCTTGATGCTCTTTAAATAACTGTTCAAATTCTTTGTTATCTATTTTCAAATTTCTTTCTCTAGCTAAATCTGCTGTTACTTCTGGTGGAAATCCATATGTTTCATATAGATTAAATATATCTTTACCTAATAAAATGTCTTTCCCTTGTTCTTCTAACTTTCGGGCTATTTTATTAAATTCTTTTTCTCCACGTTCTAGAGTTTTTTCAAATTTATTTTTTTCTTCTATTATAACACTAACTATTTTTTCTTTATTTTTAACTAGCTCTGGATACATCTCTTTTAAAGTTTCAATATTCAATTCTATTAATTCTGGAAGTGTATCAAGGTTAATTTGTAGCTTTCTTAAATGTCTTGTCATTCTACGAATCAACCTTCTTAAAATATATCCTCTATCTACATTGCTTGGCAAACCGCCATCAAGTATTATCATCATACTCGCACGTAAATGTTCAGCCACAATTCTTCTGCTGGCAATATCGTCCACTACTGCTAATTCTTGTAATTTATTCATTACTGGAGCAAATAATTCTGTATCAAAAGGTGTTTCCTTGCCTTGCAATAGCATTGTCATTCTTTCAAGTCCTAAACCTGTATCTACGTTATGTTGTTTTAATTTTGTGTATTTTCCATCTTTATCTTTATAATATTCCATGAATACGTTATTCCATATTTCCACATATTTTCCGCATCCGCATGAAGGATCGCATCCTTCTGAACATTTTGGCTTTCCTGTATCATAAAACATTTCAGTATCTGAACCACATGGTCCTTCTTCGCCTGCAATCCACCAGTTATCGTCTTTGCCGAAAAAATAGATTCTATCTTCTGGTATTCCTGCTTTTTTCCAGCATTCAGCAGTAACAGTATCTCTTGGGCAATCTTTATCACCTGCAAAACATGTTACAGATAGCTTTTCAACTGGTATTCCTAATTCTTTAGTCAAAAATTCAAAGCTCATTGCAATAGCTTCCTCTTTAAAATAATCTCCTAAAGACCAATTTCCCAACATTTCAAAATATGTTAAATGTCTGTTATCTCCAACTTCATCAATATCATTGGTACGTAAGCATTTCTGGTAATCAGTTAACCTTTTGCCTTCTGGGTGCTTTTCTCCTAAAAGGTATGGTACTAATGGTTGCATCCCTGCTGTTGTAAATAAAACAGATGGATCATTTTCTGGTATTAATGGAGCACTTGGTATTACTTTATGTCCATGCTCTTTAAAAAAGTTCAAATATTTATTTCTAATTTCGATTGCTTTCATCAAAAATCCCCTCTCTTTTTACTATTAACATAGTCTATTTCATTTAATGTATTTTGTCAATAAATTGACGCTTTATTTTCCTATTAATTCTTTAGTTTTTCTATCATTATCTATTATTTCTACCTCTAAAATTTTATCCACAAGATTTTCTGCTTCATCTCTTTTTACTTTTACTTCCATATAATTAGTTGTATGCCCTTTAAAATAGCCATCTTCATATTCTTCAAATAAAACTTTTACCTGTTTCCCAATATTTTTTTCATTATAATTATTCTGATTTTTATCTGATAGCTCTATTAATTTGTTACTTCTAATTTCTTTTATATTTCCATCTATTTGATTTTGCATTTTTTCTGCCACAGTTCCTCTTCTAGGAGAATATTTAAAAACATGAATTTTATAAAAATTTATATCTTCTAAAAATTTATATGTCTCATTAAATTCTTCTTCTGTCTCCCCTGGAAATCCCACTATTACATCTGTTGTAAAATTAACATTTGGATACACATTTCTTAAAACATCAACTGATTGCTTATATCTTTCTGTTGTATATTTTCTGTTCATCCTTTTAAGTGTTTCATTGCATCCACTTTGTAATGATAAGTGAAAATGATCACATATTTTTTCTAATTTTGATAATCGCATTGTAAACTCTTCATCTATAATTGTTGGTTCAAGTGATCCTAATCTAATTCTTTCTATCCCTTCTATTTGATTTATTCTTTCCAACAAATCAATAAGCCTAATTTTTTTGCCTTTCTCATCAAAATCTTTTCCATATGAGGCTATATGAATCCCAGTTATAACAACTTCTTTAATACCTTGGCTAGCTATCTTAGATATTTCCGAAACCACACTTTCTATTTTTCTACTTCTTATTCTTCCTCTAGCATATGGTATAATGCAGTACGTGCAAAACATGTTGCAGCCATCTTGCACTTTTATTACTGCTCTATTTTTTTCTGTAAAAGTTACATCCCCAAAATCAATGAACTCATTTTGTGTTGCCACATCTGATACAATTGTTTCTGTTGATTTTTTATTTTTATTTATATATTCTTCTACTTTTTCTACAATATTATTTTTCTCATTTATTCCCAAAATTATATCTATTTCTGGTATTTTTTCTAATTCATTTTTCGCTACTTGTGCATAGCAACCGCAAACCACTAAAATAGCATCTTTATTAATTTCTTTTACTCTTCTTAGCATTTGCCTTGATTTTCTTTCAGCCATATTGGTTACACTACAAGTATTTATGATATATATATCTGCGCTTTCCGAATTTTCTACTGTTTTATATCCTTTTTGTATAAATTGTTGTTCCATTGCATTAGTTTCATATTGATTTACTTTGCAACCAAGTGTATAAAAAGCTACTTTTTTTGACATATTAATATTACTCCATTTTTATTTTTAGAACATTTTATCATGTTTTATGTTAATTTTCAAATAAAAATTAATTATTTCATCATTTTTATAATTCATTTGTGATAATGTCTTAATAAATCATTTGAGAAAATGTCTCAATTA
>USEX01000020.1 GCA_900553755.1 uncultured Clostridium sp. | reverse complement strand
ATATAAATTTTTGATATAAAACCTTTTAAAAATAAAGACGATGTTGAAAGGGCTTTATCTGAAACATCTTTGGCTCTTCAGCTTATTTATAGAAAAGGAAATCCCCCTATAGAAGAATTTAATAATATTGATATTTATATAAAAAATTTATATAGCAATAATTTTTTATCTGCAAAAGCATTATTAGATGTTGCTACAGTGTTGAAAATGTCTAGAACTCTAAAAGATTATTTTTTTGAGGATGAAACTTTTGATTTATCTTCTTTTAGTATATTATCAGATTATTTTTCTGGCTTATATTCAAATTTAAATGTGGAAAATAAAATTTTCGATTCTATTATAGACGAAAATAATATTGCAGATAATGCTTCTAAGGTTCTATCTGTATTAAGAATAAATAGGAAAAAGTTGGAGCAAGATGTAAAAGATAAATTATCTAATTTTATTCATTCTTCCGCTTATTCTAAATACATTATGGATTCAATAATAACAATTAGAAACGATAGATTTGTAATACCTGTAAAGGAAGAAGCAAAAGATAAGATTAATGGATCTATTTTAGATATATCTGCAAGTGGCTCTACTGTATATATTGAGCCCTCTGCCATTTATGAATTGAACAATAAAATTAATAATATTAAAACAGAGGAAAATATTGAAATTGAAAAAATATTAAGAAACTTATCTATTTTGCTTTTCCCTTTAGCAGATAATTTGTCGAATGATGTTGAAATAATTGGTTCTTTAGATTTTATTTTTGCTAAAGCAAAATATTCTAAGAAAATTAACGGTGTACATCCGATAATAAACGATACCAAATATATAAATTTAATTAGTGCAAGGCATCCTCTTATTGATCCAGAAAAGGTAGTTCCTATTGATATTCATATTGGCGATGATTATACATCTTTACTTATTACAGGTCCAAATACTGGCGGAAAAACAGCTACATTGAAGACCACTGGCTTACTTAGTATTATGGCTTTATGCGGTATGCATATTCCAGCTAAAGAAGGTAGTAGCATATATGTATTTGATAATGTATTTGCAGATATTGGTGATGAACAGAGTATACAAGAATCTTTGAGTACCTTTTCTTCACATATGATTACAATAATTGACATTTTGCATCAAGCAACATCTAATAGTTTAATTCTTTTAGATGAGCTTGGCTCTGGTACAGACCCTGTTGAAGGTGCTAGCCTTGCTATAAGTATATTAGAAGATTTTCATAATAAAGGTGCTTTAACTTTAGCTACTACTCACTACCCAGAGCTAAAAAATTATGCTTTGGTTACAGAAGACTTTGAAAATGCAAGCTCTGATTTTGATGTAGAGCATTTAAAGCCAACATACAAATTATTAATTGGTGTTCCTGGCAAGAGCAATGCTTTTGCTATTAGTAAAAATTTAGGGCTACCCGAATATATTTTATCTAACGCAGAGAAATATTTGAACCAAGAGCATATTGATATTGAGTCATTATTAAAGAAAGTTTATGATGATAAATTAGAAATTGAAAAGGAAAAAGAAATAATTAAAAAGAATTCTAACCAAATAGAACTTTTAAGGAAATCACTTGAACGTGATAATTCTAAATTAAATGCTGAAGCAGAAAGCATTGTATTTAATGCCAAAATTATGGCTAGAGAAATTTTGCTGAATGCTAAAGATGAAGCTAATGAAATCATTAAAGAACTTAATAATGATGAAATAGACTTAAAGAAAGCAAATAAATTAAGATTAGATTTAAATGACGCTTTAAATAACATCACACCTACTACTAATAATACAGCTTCTTTATCAAAGGAAAATATTAGTATTGGTCAAACTGTTTTTATAAAAAAATTAAACCAAAATGCCACAGTTTTAACTTTGCCTAATAAATCTAATCAATTGCAGGTGCAATTTGGTGTTATAACAATGAATGTAAAATTAGAAGATTTAGCATTACCAACAAATACAGTAAATGCACAAAAAGCTACACATTCAAGTACTAGCTTTAAAAACAGCTTCAAAGCAAAGAATATATCACCTGAAATAAATGTAATCGGAATGACTGTTGATGAGGCTATTCCTATTATAGACAAATATTTAGATGATGCTTCTATGAGTGGTTTAGCTAATATAAGAATAGTACATGGAAAAGGAACTGGTAAACTTCGCAGTGGTATTCATCAATTTCTAAAGAATAATACACATGCAAAATCTTTTAGATTTGGTACATTTGGTGAAGGTGAAATGGGAGTTACCGTTGTAGAATTAAAATAGCAAAATCAGAAATTCTAAAATGAATTTCTGATTTTTATATTACTTAAAATATTGATTCTGTGTATATGCATCATATCTGCATCTTGCTAAAGCCTTTAAATATGCATCTTTTAGCACTGGTATATTTACCTTTCCATTTATTATATCGTCTATGTCATAATCCTCCTGTAAGTTTACTATACAATCATAGCACGCTGTATACGCCTGTGGGAAATAGTATGCTGTATCATTTGCATTACTTCCTGTTAATTGCGATGCAGCATTTGCATCTTCACCTGTAAGTGAAACTGCTTTTCTTTCAAAATCGCTATTTGCATATGCTCCAACTATTGTTGCAGTTCCGCTCCTTAATTTAGCAATTAAAGTTGCACATCCTGGTTTGTGGTATTCACCTTCACTATCTATTATATAAATTGAATCTCTTCCTATAGTTTCTTTATTAGCATTATTTGCAACTACACAATAGTTATTGTAAAGCTTACTTCCTATAGGTAATCCTTGTAAGAAAGCTATCATGCAAACATTATTCTCTATTTTGTCCCATTCGTTTTCATTTAATACTGGCATTGTAAATTGGTAACCAGACTTAGAGTAACTGTTATAGGTTGCTATTGAAGAGGCTAAATTAGTTTCTATAGTTCTTCTAATTACATTCATTCTATGTTCATTAAACAATGATGTGCTTTCTAATGGATTATTACTTTCACTAATATCAAATACATTTCCACTTAAATTTGAAGCAAAACTTATTGAATTTCCATTGGCATCTACAGCATCAGATATTTTTATACTGCTCAATTTGTTCATAACCCAGTATGAGAATGTTGCAGCCTCAGTATAATACATTGATGCACTATTGCTTCCTCCATTATTAAAACGACTTTCAACCTCGCTTATATCATCACTTGATTTTAAATAATCTTTCCTATAGCCACTACTATAATAGAAATATCTATCTCCATCTTTGTACACTTTTTGATTATTGTATACAATATATTGATACCTAACAGGTACAGGCTTTCCATCTGAATCTGTATTTTCTGGGTTTCCTGCGTCATTAAATGTAATCAAATTTTCATATAATGCTTCATATTGATGCACATTATAACCTCTAGTTATCAAATACCCTGATTTTGTAACGAATTCACCATCTACAGTTCCTATTATAGATATTGAATTATCTAAAGTATAATTTACCACAAAATCGTATCTATCACCGTTTCCAACCTTATATCTACAAGAGTAAGTTATCATAGGCTTTAAGCCATATGTATATTCATTTTTATTTGTATCATAATATTTCGTATAAATATAAAATCCATCGTGCAATGTGTATACTAAAGCGGGTGTATATGTTTGCAATTCATATGAACTATACCCGATTGTTCCCATTGCAGTTGCTAAAGTTCTATAAAAAGTACTAACCGAGGCTTCTATATCTCTTGCCTTTGAGGCGCCCAAAGTAGAATAGTTGTTATTTGCTGTATTTATCTTAAAGGCCTTTAGTGAATCGTATGTTGCATTAATTAGCTTAGTACTATACTGTGTTTGCAATTGTATTGTGGTAATTTGGTTGCCTAGATAAGCAGCTAATACCAACGATATTGGCAATATTATAATTACAAAAATCACTGCTAAATGTTGTAATTTCATTTGTTAATTACCTTTCTAAATATAATTTAGTTTAAAACAAACCCGACTTATTTTATTTAATTAAGTCGGGCTTTGCTTTTATAATCTTTATTTTGTTCCATTAACAGTTACCATTCCCGCATGTTGTGCAGCAACTTGATATGTATCATTTCCAGATATTTTGTAGAAAAAGTTTTTCAAAGATTGCGATATTGTTGTATTAGTATTTTTTACAGAAACCGAGAAAATATCTCCTTCTTTTAGCTTTAATGTAGAATTAGATTTTAATCTATCTTCTATTTGAGTTGTATATAAATTGTAATATACATTCTCTCCTATTTTTGTTATTTCAGCTTGTGTTGTTTTTATTCCTGGATTTTCATCCAATATTTGTGCTGTCATTTCCACATCATATGTATTCCCTGTAGATGATATTTCTTGCACATATTTATCGTAATCATCTAATGTTAATTTTCCTGTGCTTCTTACATTATCTACAAATTCTGTTGTAGCTGTTTCTACTAATAATTGTGAAATATCATCAGTTCTATCAGACATTGACATTAGTGGAAACACAAACATCAATATAGCTGCTAAAAAAATCGCAATTATTGTCATTAAACTATCTCCCATAATCTATTTCCTTTCTAAACTTTTAATCTTGTCCTTCTTCTGTTAATTAATTAATACATATGTTATTGTTATCTTAGAAACTGTATTATTTCCAGATTTTCTTACCTGGCTTCTTCCTATCAGCTCTAAGTATTTATTATTCCTTTTAGTTAATGGATTGTTTGCATATTCGTTATTTTGACCTTTGCCCTCTATAATATTCTTTAGATTTTCTTTGATAGCATCACTACTTATTGTCCAGCTTTCTCCTCTTTCTTGCTCTTCTTTTAAATCAAATACACTAATGTTCTTATCTTGATTTAATGTGGTATTTATATAATCGTCTGGCCATGTGCTTCTAACTGTTTTTGTTGTATATATGGTTAGCGGACTAATTTCGTTATAAGGCACTAACAATTTTCCAGTTGCCTTATCTACTTGATTTGCGCTAGCCTGCTTAAAAACTATTGAGTAATTTTCTATTGAATATTTATATAAAGTTGGAATAACTGTTTCCAACCCTACTATTCTATTTTCTTGCCCTTCTGCATTATATTCATAGGTTGCAGTTGGGTCAGCAGATTGTAATACAAAATCTGCTGTTTGCCTAGCCGCTGAAAAGGACATGATTGATACTGAAAGTGCTAATACTAGCACAAGCATTGCAAATGCCATTTTTAAAGCTTCAACTGCATTTTCCATAATTCTTTCCTATTTCACTTTATTATCAACTTAAACTAATCTGTAACTGTTATTTCTGTTATGTATCCTGATGTTGAATCATAAGCAGTTCCTTCAACTGTGTAAACTTTACCAGCTTGAATTGCAGCTTTATCTGTGTTTAATTGTGCAGCAGTACTAGCTGAGCTTGTACCATGTTTAATTGTTATAGTTAAAGATGTATCGCTTTGGTTTGTTATATTGTGATTTCTTACTGCATCATAAAGTGCTCTTACATTTGAACCTGTAACTTTTGAACCAAAATATTTTTCAAATTGATCATTATAAGTTCTAGCTTGTTGCTCTTTTAATTGGTTGCTATCAAATACACCACTTGCGGTTGTATAAAGATACATACCTAAACCTATAATTAAAATTGATACTAAGATAGCTCCTGCTATGATTAGTGCTTTACTTGCGTTTTCCATAAAAATGTTCCTCCTTAGATTTTATTTTATATTTTAAAAATATTAATAACTTATTTTTTTACTTGCTCAAAGTGCATTGATTTAACACCTTTCGCATTTGGGTAGTATTCTATTTCTGTGCATTTAAATGTTTCTGCACCAAAATTTTTAATAAATCTATCTACCCCTTGTTTTTCAATTGCTTCGATTGAGATATTTTTATCTAATTCTAAAAACTTTATTGTAACCGAAATTGAAATTTCTTTTCCATTTTCATCTTTTTGAATATTGTTTTTTGAATTTGTATCTAATATTTTATTTATAAGTGACCCTACATCACTTCCCAGTACTTCTACATTATAATAACTTTGATAATTTTTATTATTTTTTTCAGCTGCTTTTAATCTTTCATTATAGCTATATATATTAACTCCAATTACTGCAACTATAACTATTACTAGAGTACAAATTAATATACCAATTTTTTTCATAATTCCTCTTTATTATAGCATTTTATATTTTTTTATGCAACGTTTTTAATAAAAATTTGTTTGTTAAATTTTCTCAAATACAATCATATACACCAAGCCAGTTTCTTGGCTTATTAACACACTATTGCATTTAAAATTTACTACTGTTACATTATCTTCTTCTAACGAATATTGTTTTATAAAATCCATATACCAACCTGCCTTTGTTTCAAATTGGGCAGTATTAAATCCTGGTGAGTTTCTTAACGACACATAAACATGCCTAGCTGGATTATCTGCATTCTGTTTGTTATTTTTTATTGCAAAATTTGCAACACTTACTATATCTTGTGCCCTTATATCAGTTTTTCCTTCATATTTTGTAAAGTTACTATTAAATTCTGAAATTTGACTTTCTGTTATAATATTTGTTATTTCTTGGCTTGTTCCACCAAATATGCTAAACAAATATACACCTAATGACAAAACCATAATAGCTATAAGTACTGATGCAGCCATAATTAAAGCTTTGCTCGCATTTTCCAATTTAGCTACCTCCTATTCTAATTTTCAGAAAAAGTCATTTTTACTATTCTTGAATTTTTATATTTTACATCTGTGCATCTAAAAGTTTCTCTGGCAATATTAGTTTGCTCAGTTATCAAATCTTGGTAATTTATTATACTGTTATAATCTGCAGTTTTTAAAGTTGATTTCAAGGTAGTTTTAGATATTTTTATCCATTCATTATATGTTTTTGTTGTTTGACCAGAAGCATCTGTTATCTTTTTAGTTGAAAGTTTATTTATTTCATTTGCAAGCTTTGTATAACCAGATGCTAAATCACTTTGAGAATATGTTTGCTTATTGCCATAATATTGTATAAATATATTAGATTTTTGCTTAAAAGTGGCACTTAATTCTATCTTTTCATACCCTTTTTCAACTTCTCTAGTGTTATAATCTTGCATTTGGTTTGCTAAAGATAATAATTCACTTCCATAAACATCATTTCTGTTATATACTTCATAATCTTTATTAAAATCTGCTGTTTGCTCTTCCGCTTGAGTATTATGTTCTGTTTGCTTTACCTCTGATATTCTGTTGTAAAAAAATACTATTGTTCCTATTATTATTAATGAAATTAATACTCCACCAGCTATTTCCAGTGCTTTCGTTGCATTTTCCATATCTATTTTCCTCCAGAATTTTTATTAGTACTACATTGATGAAGAGATTCCAGCAAATGACGAATTCATACTTGTTAATCCTATTAATACTAAAGGTATTATTAAGTAGCCCACAAATAAGCAAACCATTGGAGCAAAACCTATTACTTTTCCAATCATTCCTTTTTTGCTGATTAATCTTTCGTTTGATTCTTTACGTTTAGCTTGGTAGTACTCTCTTTCAGAATCTAATTCATCAAAAGCATCTGCAATTGGTATTTTCTCTACTGCTGCTTGAAGACTTTCTACTATTCTAATAAAATCTTTATAATTTACATCATCCTTTAATTGCTCAAGAGCTTCCCATGATCCACTTTCGTAATTGTTTATACATTTAGCAAGTGGTTCCTTGAATATCTTTGAATATCTTTCTAGCCATTCAAGAATCATTTCTACATTAACTCTTTCAATTCTCATAAGCATTAAAATGATTGTTTGGAATTGCATTACTTCGTCTTCCATTTCCATCTTTCTCATTTTCGCTTGGAAATATAATAGCCATATTGGTAAATTGTATCCTACTAAAGCAAATACCATTGCAAGTAGCATTTCAAACCAACTTAGATATTCACTATTGATTTTTCTTAATTTTTCTAATACTCTTTTTGCTGCCACTTCAATTTCATCATCTGTGCTTGTAGCATAGTCTTCAGATTTAGACATAGCTTTTTCTATATCTTCTAAAGTTGTAGCAGTTTTTCCTCTAAATTTATTTAAAAACTTGTTATCACTCTCTGTTAATTGCTGAGCACTTTTTAAGTTTTTATCAGACATTTCTCCAACTATATTATAAGTTGATGTTGGTTGTGTATATATATAATCTATTTCAATTTTATGTAATTGTGTAAATACTAATAACGAACCAACAAAAGCAATAATTGTTAGTGATATTCTTGATACATATATCCATTGTATCTTGTCTTTTGTTGCAGAATCTTTTATTAAATTTGTTAATCTTCTTCTTTCTTTTGTTCCATCTTTTGGTATAAAGCAATCTACCAATTGCTTTATTACTGGTAATTTATATAATTTCTCTTGCCATGGGTTTGTTGCCCTTGTATCGATTGTTGTTGAGCCATTATCTTTCAATTTTCTTGTTAATGTATAGCACAAGAATGTAAGTATTACTATTAGTATTTGTACTATCATTCCTTGCTTGCCTAAATAGAATGATGATGTAAATGAAAACTGTGATACTGCCCAATTTTTTATTGGCTCTAATGCTAATAATGGAAGTATAGATATTACAGATAAGCTTTGGAACACATAATCCAATTTATCTCTTTTCAATATTTCCAATTGCATTTCTTGGCTTATATTGTTCAAATTTTTTAAATATAAAGAAGTTTTATCTACTTTTCTATCGCCAAATTCTTTTGTTAAATATGATATTCCAGCAAATTCTTTTAAATAGCTGTTTGGCGCAACATCATAATATTTTTCAAGTTCACTTTCAGGATCATTTGAGATTAATATCTCATATATTTTTTCTGCTTGCCTTGCCATCTCAACATTTTCATCGTCCTGAGCTACTTGATAAATTGCTTCTTCTACCATGTTGTATTCATGGTAAGCATGTCTTATTTCTGCGAAGAAATCTATTTGCTGTTGAAGCAATCTATTATCCATTTTATCAACCATACCATCTACTAAGGTATCTATTATAAATAGTTCAAATATTAATAATATAGATAGTAATAAAGCATTACTTTTTGCTATTAAAATTATTATTAATGTAAGTGGAATAATTATTAATAAAGCTTTTGTTAATATTTGTGAAGTTTGTTTTCTTGTTAAATACTCATCATCTACGTTAATAATTTCCAATCTTCTTCTTATTTTAAATAGATATCTCTTTAAGAAGGGGGTTTTTATATATTTTGTATATAATTTTTGATATAGTATTTCTAGTGAAAAAGTTTTCTCTTGAGTACCTGCACGAAGCTTTTGCATCTGCATTGCATCTGATTGTTGTAGTTTCTTCCTTAATACCATATACGCTACTACTATAAATCCTAATAATACTCCTACTGCTATAAGCATGTATAATAATATTATTTTACTCGATGGCATAATTGCACCTCCTTCTATTCTATAACATCATCAGATGCTCTACGAGCTTTTATTCCCCATTTTTCATATACAAACTTTTTAAATTCTTCTGCATCTGTATCATCCATGTTGTTTAGCATTTCTGTAATGTTTGTTTCTGTTATTGGATTTGTTAGCACATATGTTCCATCATGATATTCTAGTATGTTTCTGTATTGATACAATTCTCTATTAGTACTCTTTGAAAAATACATTGTTGCATTATCCATAAATTTTTCTATTTTTCCTTCTAAAGTCTTTTGTTTTCTGTAATCATATGTGTATTCGTTTTTCTCTTGCACTGGTATACATTCTGTTATTCTTTCTATGTATCTTCTTCCTCTAAAGTCTTTTACTAAATGAACATCAAAATTTAATACTGAAACAACTTGTTCTTCAGCTGTTCTTTCATCATTGAACACTCCAGCTCTAAGCATTGAGTTACGAAGTGCTGTTACTAAATCTGGGAAAGTTTTAGCATGGTGAGTAAATAATGTAAATTTAGATGCAACCTGTGCTGATTGAATCATCCAAGATGCTACGGGGTCTGTTGCAACCTCTCCGATTATATTAACAGTACCATCTGTTTTCTTCTGAACGTCCAAACATTGTTGTCCAGATATAGTTTCTGTTTCACGCATTGATAAAATATTTCTTGTTGGATATATTTTTCTTAAGTGAAGCTCGAACGCTGTTTCTGTGATACGAAGGTTCATTGTATCATATATGTTTTCTATCATTGCCATAAGCATTGTTGTTTTACCGCAACCCTGCTCACCTGTAAGTGATATAATTCTTGCACCTTTTACAAGGTATTTTAATAAATCTATTGTTTCATCTTTTCCAGGGAATCTAACTATTTGCTCTAGTGTAGCTCTCTTAACGTCGAATTTTCTTACGAAGAAAGCCCATGTTTCAGACATACTTGGTCTTACAACAACAACACGAGAACCATCTTTCATTTCGTTTATCTTATAACCATTCGTATCTGATAATTGACCTGGATTATTGAATTTGTAAATGTTCTGGCAAACTCTTTTTAATTCGGCTTCTGAACCAAATGATAAGAATGCTAAACGAATTGATTTACCTTGGAACATTATCCAGATGCTATCACAAGCACGTGGTACTTTGTGTTCTGATATTTGTCCTAAATAGTCGCTATCTGTCTGAGCAACCTGGCTTAAAAAGCTCTCTGGTAATCCAGATACGCCACCAGAAATACCATCTATGTTCATATCTCTTATTTCGTCTATGCTGCTATAGCCTTTGTATTGTTGGTAAATTCTTTGTACTACTACATTCAACTTATCTGGAAATGATAATACAAAATTTTCTTTTTCGTATATTTCAGATATTTCTTCTGAAGTTATTACATATGATGGCTTTGATTCACCTTCTACATATTTTAATTCTGCTAGATCATATTTTTTTATCATTTCTGTTAAAGCTTCATATCCGAACTCCATTTTATACATGTATATGATAATATCAAATTTATCTTGTGGAGTTAATAATGAAGGTATATCAAATGGAATTGCTTTTGATACAGTTATTTCGTCAACACCGTATTCATTATATAAAAGGTCATATATAAGCTCTTTTATATACTTTTTATCGTTAACATCTCCATATGTACATCCTTTTAAAGCTTTTTTTAACTCATACTTTTTATTTTTTCTTCTTTTTAATTCCTCTTCAGAAAGACCTATATCATATAAATTTATTTTGGTTATTTCATCCAATCTTTTTTTTATATATTCTGTCATTCTTTCTATTGTATAAGTTTTATCATCTACTTTAATAGAATCCTCTTTTTCTTCATTTCTTCTTTTCCTAATAAATCTATATATTAAAGAAAAAGCTAATCCTACTACAATAACCATTAAAACAATATTTGTAATATTCATGTCTAGCTCCTTTCCTTTGTTATCTCTTTAATTCTACTTCACGTATTTTTTCTAATATTGTTTCGCAATCTCTTTTTAATTCCGATAAGAAAAACATATTAGAATCATTTTTATATGCTATCGTTAAACCTCTGAATTTTAAAAAGTAATCTGGTACTTTTCCTTCCATCGTTGTTTCAAAGAATATTGTGTTATAAGGCACAGATAAGATTAATTTTCTTTCTCGTAACTCTCTTGATATGTTTTTCACATTGTACTTAGAGCTTGCATCGTATTTGCCTATTAATTTTAATATATTGTCTCCCTGAAACATTTCATTCTTTTTGGTTAATTCATTTAATTTATTTATTCCTTGTTGTCCTTGTTTAGCAGTTATTATTATAACATCCGTTTTAGTTAATATTGCTCTTTGAATCTCTGTTGGAAGTCTCTTATCTATATCTACAAAAACCATATTATAATCATTCGCTGCTGTTTCAATAATGCTAGGATATGCTTTTGCAATTTCTATATATTCTTTTGGATTTTCAGTTCTAGGCGACACTAGCACATCTAATCTATTTGTAAATACTACTTTTGCATAGTTTGGTATTAGGCCTTTTCTTAGCCTATTGCTTTCTACTACTCTACATAAGCCTTCTATTCCAGATTCCATATTAACAAAGTTTTCACTTTGCGTTCCTAATATTCTTTGCAATCCTGTTGCTCTATTTGCTGGCCAAAAACTTTCATCCATGGTTCTGTCTTTAAAACCAGTGGAAATTGTCAATATTTTATAATTATGTTCAAAAGCCATCATGGTAGATATAGCCATGGTAGCAACTGTTTGACCAGTTTCTTTTTCGCTGTTTCCCCAAAAAGATATTACTGCCATATCGTTCTCCTTTTATAATTGCTTCATTACTCTTTTTATGTTTTGCTTTTCCCCGCTGCCTGCAATTTCTTCTGTAATATATGCTAATGCTTCTTTATATAAATTGCTTAATCCTTTTAATCTTATTTTCGCTATTCTTTGATTTTCTAATATTATATCTTCATCTTCTAAGTCTACTGGAAAGTAAATTTTTTCATCATCCCAGTTTATTTTCTTGCCTAAAGATAAATAATTTAAATAATCATCATCTTCTTTTCTAACATTGTTAGCATAATACACTTTTTTTAAATCTATTGGATTTTTAATTCCATCCAATATTTCTAACCCTCTTTTTAATGAATACAAATCAAAAGCTGTAACAAAGTAGTTTTTCTTTGCTTCATCCATTTTAAATTCTTCTATTTCTGTTGAATCATCTATGTTTATTAATAAATAATCATAATCACTTGATTCAAAATTAGTTATTCCCAAGTAATTATTAATTTCTGTAAAAGATCTAATTCCTATTGCAAAATCTATTTCTTCGTGTTGTGTTATATAGGAAGTAGTAGGATCTATAGTTGGTATTATATACTTCATTTTTTGTGTAACTGTAGAATCTATAACCATTACTTTTTTGCCCAATTCTGTAAGAATTTTTGCCACACACATTATAAGATTTTCTTTATCATACGCCCCTATAAATCCTATTTTCTCCATTTTATTTATCCTTCCTTTATATTAGTTTCCAGCTAAAGCATCTAAATAAGATTTTCTTTGTTCTTGTGCTGATGTTACTTCTGATGATACTCCATTACTAATGTTGCCTTGTGCTTCTTCTTGATATTGTGAAAGTTCTCCGTTTATATTATTAGTTCTTATTGATGAAGTGCTATTATATCTTGTAAATAAAGCATTTTTTGCTTCTTGTAATATATTTGGGTTTTGATTCATTAAATTTTGTACATTAGCACTTGGTACATATGTTGGTGTTGCTGCATCTTGCATTCCTGGCTCTGTATATGTTGTTGTATAAAGTATTGCTCCATTCATTGTGTATGCTTCAACTATTGCATTACTCATTGCTAATGTTTCTGCTTCTGATAATTTTACCCATATTGTATTTGATGATTCTTCTCCACCTATTACAGGAATTTTTACAGATTTTTTAGAAACTACTATGTAGTCTAATCCTGAAGGCATTCTTAATCTAATATCTATGTAATCATTTGTTGCAAGTTGTGTTGATAATTTTATCATATTATATTCTTGCATTCTTAAATCAGCAGTTGTTTCTTCACTAGATTCTGTTACCATTCCTGCTGTAATTGTTGTTCCTTTTTTTAAATCTATTTTAGCAACAGTATATTCAGTTAAACTTCCTGGCGTTATAGCATTAGAAGGTACTGCTGCATTATCAACTGTTATTGTTGTTAAATTTGCACTATCTACCTTATCTCCAGATTTTACATCTTGTGATAATACATATACTTGCTTTTGGTTTGCAAGCCTTTCATTTTCTGTTTTTTGCATATTCATTATTTTTAAAAATAATAGTCCAACAATCACTCCCATTACAAGCATAGTTAATAAAACTCCTAATAAGAATGAATTTTTTGCTTTTCTTTGCATTGGATTTGTAGTAGCCATTTTTTCCTCCTCTTTGTAGTTTTTTACAAACTACAACATAATATTACTTATTTTATTTTACAACAATTATAATTTAAAGACAATATTTTTAATGCTTAAATATATTATTTAACATTTTTGAAACAGAATTGAAATATTATTGTAATTTTTAATTTAGCTAATATCTTTTAAGGAGTACTTTCTTATCGAAAGTACTCCTTTTGAGTGCATCTTAACTTTGCAATCTTTTTAGAATCTATAGTTTCTCCTTCTTTGATAATATCTGTTATTGCAATTGCATCCATAGCCAGAATTATTTTCATCATCGTCATTTAATTCTATGTTGTTTGCACTTAATGTATTTGTGTTTATATTTTCAGCATTTATGTTTTTGAAAAATCCATTTCTGCCTATAAAACTACATATAAATCTGGTTATTGCTGCTGCTAAGTAAGCTAAGATTGTGTAAACAATTGCAAAAATTAAAAATGAAGCATCAAATACTGCAAATGTTACAATTAAGTATATTGCAAACGCAGTTGCAGCAACTAAAATCGGACTTTTTATTATCTTTTGAAAAACTACTGCTAATATTATCGTTGCTATTGGTAATGCAAAATAAAGTAATAAATCCATAATTCTTCTCCTTATACGTTTCTTAATATATATTATGTTTTATTTTAGCAATAGTTACATAAAAAAGATGGCTATTTGCCATCTCTTTTTATTTCTCATAATTTACTTTTACTAGATATAAACCATGTGCAGGTAGTGTCTTTCCTGCTTTTGTTCTATCTTTTGAATTTATTATATCTTCTATTTCGCTAGGTTCTATTTTTCCTAATCCTACATCCAGTAATGTACCAGATATAATTCTTACCATATTATACAAAAAGCCATTTCCTGTTAGTTCAATTAAAATTCTTTCTCCATCAGTTTTCACTTCTGCTTTATATATTGTTCTTACACTATTTTTACCACTAGTTCCACTAGATTTAAACGCTTTAAAATCATGCTCCCCCTCAAAATATTTTGCTGCTTCTTGCATCTTCTCTACATTTAATTTTATTGGAAAATGATATTCTAAATTTCTATATATTGCCGAACCATATTCTGTATTATTTATTACATATCTATATGTCTTTCTTTTTGCATTATATCTGCTGTGAAATCTTTCATCCACCTCTTCTGCTTTTTTTACAACAATGCTATTCTTAAGCTGAGAATTTATTGCTATTGCCATTTTTTCTATAGATATATTACTATTTGTTTTAAAATTTGCTATTTGGTTCCAAGCATGTACTCCAGCATCAGTTCTTCCTGAGCCAATTAAATCCACTTCTTCTTTTGTTATATTATAAATTGCTCTTTCTATTTCACCTTGTATGTTTAGCTTATTAGGCTGTTTTTGCCAGCCATTAAAGTCTTTTCCATCATATTCAATCGTTAACTTTATGTTCCTCATTTTTCCTCTTTATTACTTTCTTTTCCTCAAGTCTATTTGTTACTATATTTTTAATTAATATTTGCTTTAATGCTTCTTCTTTTACGTCTGCTATCAAAGTTCCATCTTTTGCGATCGAAACTTTTCCAGATTCTTCAGAAACTATTACTGCAATTGCATCCGATTCTTTAGAAATTCCTACTGCCGCTCTGTGCCTTGTTCCCAAATCTCTTGAAATGTCTCTATTATTAGCCAGTGGCAATATACATGCAGCTGCTAAAATTTTATTATTAGCAATAACAACAGCTCCATCATGTAAAGGTGTATTTGGAACAAATATATTTACTAATAATTGTGGAGATATTTCGGAATTTAATTCTATACCAGTAGATATTACATCATCTATTTTTATATCTCTTTCTATAACTATAAGTGCCCCTGTTTTTGTTTTTGCTAATTCTTCTACTGCTATTACAATTTTATATATATCCTCTTTCGTTCTAGTTGCAATATCTTTGTCCATTCCGAAAAAGTTGGCAAATTTATTTGTACCTATTTGTTCTAACGCCCTTCTTATTTCGGGTTGGAATATTACAATTAATGCCACAACTCCGGAAGGCAATATCGCCATTAATGCAGAATGAACAATTGTTAGATGCAATATGTCGCTTAACCAAGTTACTAATATTACTATAACTATTCCCTTTATTAATTGCATTACTTTTGAGTTCTTAGCAAGCTTTATTAATTTTACTAATACAAGAACTACTATTGTTAAATCTAACACTAAGGATACTAATTTTATTGGATATTGGTATAATTGATTCAAATATTCCAATATTTTCTCTCCATAAATTGACATACTTGTCAAAAAGTTATTTATCATATTTTACCTCTTATTTTATTATAAATTAATGTAATAAATAATATATTAATGTTGCTGCAACTGCTATAATCATTAATAATGCTAATATTACAGCCATTATTTTCACCATTATTTCGCCTATATTATGATGTTTTTTTGCCATTTTCTTGCTCTCCCTTACTTTTTTATTCTTGGATATTATACAATCAAAACCGCTAAAAAGCAATACTGTAGCTATTTTGTATTAAACTTCTTATTGTATTCAGTAATTGCTATTATATACATTGCATGAGCCCATCCTAGTCCTATAACCCATTTAGGTTCCAATGTTGAGTTATCTACTTGCTCTGCAATGAATCCTAAATGATTAGCACTCTGCGTAACAAAATCAATGCATTCTTTTGCTTTATTTTTGCTGCCTATTTTTATATAATATAAAGCCATCCATAGTGTTGCAATTGGCCATGGATTATGCCCTTGCATATAGCTATCTTCTTCAAAACGAATATATCCACCAGTATAGGTTCTTAATGTCATGTTTATTCTTTCTACAGTATTTTTTATTTTTTTCTCTTCTGGTTGAAATACCGCAAAGGGCTCTACTGCTCCAATAATGCTTATGTCCATTCTTGAATCTTCACAATTTCTTTTTAGTGTTTTTGTGTTTTCATCATACATATTCTTAGCTATGTATTTCTTTATTTTTTCCTTTTCTTCCTCTAGCTTCTTTAATAATTTTGATATTTGCTCTAGCTTTAATCTATTGTTTTCATATTTTGGCTTTACAATATCATACATTTTTTCCATCGCCTCAAAAGATGCATATATTGCTGCTAAAGAGTAAAGATGAACTCCTTCATTCATTTCCCATAAATCATAGCTTACATGCTTATACAATTTATCAGTTTGTCTTCCTTCTTCTTTTGCCCAGTCTTCTATTTCTTTTTTTACTACATCTTCTTCCTCTTTTTCTTCAAATACAGCCGATAAATATTTTAATAATGCTTTTGTTGCATTTTCACACATCTTCAAATTAGCTGTTAAAAACTTTTCATCTTGCTTCATTTTATAATGCTCATGCACACCATATACCACACTAGCTGTTTCGTCTATTTGGTACCCCCAGCATGGAGCAAGCCTTCCATCTGTATAAAACCTTTGCTCCCACATTCCATCTGTTCTTTGAGTGTTTTTACAGAAAACCTTATAAAATTTTTCTGTTTCCTCATTCATTTTTAATTCGTCCATTGCTCTAGTAACAAACACTGCATCACGTGGCCAGCAATATGAATATCTGCCACTATTTTCTCTCTTTTCATCCACTTCCATTGCAGCTGCAATTCCACCTGTTTCGCTATTTGTTAGCAATGGAAATAATAAAATAGTACGTGTATATATTTTTTCAAATTCCTTTAGTTCTAAATTAGTATGGGCACTAACATATTTATTCCAATATCTCTTTGCACTATTATATTCTTTATCTGCGTCTATTTTTTTAGCCTTTTCTATTTCATTCTCTAGATCTACTGGACTTTTTATTTTGTCATTAATCAAAATATAAATCACAAAATTTTTTTCTTCTCCAGATTTTATTTCTCCAATATTATAGCTTATTGCAGATTCTTCTGACATTCCGATGTAATCTTTATCTTCTAATATTCCTGAATTGATATACTCCTGAACATTATTTATTCTGTGCCCATTTATCTTAGTGTTTGATAATGTAATTAATATGTTATCATGTGAATATTGTATTAAACCATTATCAACTACCTTGCCTGATACCATATTATTTTCATCTGTAAGTAATTTTGAATCTATTAAGAAGTTTATATTTAAATCTAGCTTGTTATTATTTTTAAGTACATATTTGCGAATCAATACATTTTCTTTAATTGAAACAAAATCTGTTTGTTTTATTTGCAAATTAAAATATGTATTTTCTATTTCCGTATTAAGAATATTTGTGTTTTCTGTATAGTATTGATTATATCTATTGTTTATATCATCATGTAAGTATATTATCCCTGAATCGTTTATTTTTACGCCCACTCTATAAAAATCTAAAAACTGCTTAAAATCCACGCTTGGATAATATAACCTTAGTAATTCGCCTTTTTTACTAAATGTTGCTCTTATATTTTTATTACCTATTATCGCATCATTGTAATATTTTTGATTCATTTGTTTTCCCCTTTTCTATTTATTCTCTATAATCTCTACTATTTTATTTTCAAGTTCTTTTATTCTGCTATTCAATTTATTTATTTCCTCATCATTTTCTTCTTTACTTAAGAAATCATCCTTTACAATATTCTTCATATCTTCAATTTCTTCTTGTAAAGTCTCTAATCTATCTATCACTTGAAGCCTTAAGTATTGTTTATCTATCTTCTCCTCATATTTATTTTCCATTGTTAAATTATCGTCTAGTGTATATTTTTCTCCATATCCAGGTATTGTTACCGGAATTTTTGTGCTATCAACTATTTTATTTTTTAATACTAATTGGCCATTAGGCTCACCATGTACTAAGAATATGTGCTTTGGTTTTTTTATAAACGAATAAATAAAGTTCAATAACCATTGTTGGTCTGCATGTCCTGAATACCCTTCTATATACTCTATTCTCGCATTTACGCTAAATTCTTCTCCAAATATTTTAACTCTTTTTGCGCCATCTACTATAGTTCTGCCAAGTGTTCCTGGTGCTTGATATCCTACAAATAATATAGTACTTTTTGGATTCCATATATTATGTTTCAAATGATGTTTTATTCTTCCCACTTCGCACATTCCGCTTGCAGATATAATTATTGATGGTATATCAGATTCATTCAATGCCTTTGATTCATCTGCCGTTCTTGTAAATTTTAAGCCCGGAAATTCCAATGGATTATCTCCGCTTTTTATTATTGCTTGTGTCTCATCATCAAATAAATCAGCATTTTCTTTGAAAACTTCTGTTGCCGAAATTGCTAGTGGACTATCAACATAAACCGGTACTTTCATCAATTCTTCATATTCTTTTGCAAATTTAGGATCTTTCATTAATTCTTCTTTTATCATATTTAATTCATACAAAATTTCTTGTGTTCTTCCTACTGCAAATGACGGAATTACTACAGTGCCTCCATTTTCTAGTGTTTCTGATACTATATTTAAAAAAGTTCGTGCTTTGTTATCTGTTCCCACGTGTAGCCTATCTCCATATGTTGATTCCATTACTAAATAATCTGCATCATCTATCATTGTAGGCGAACTTAATAATGGTATATCGTTATTTCCTAAATCTCCTGTAAATACTACTTTTGTTTCTTTGCCATCTTCTTTCACCCACACTTCAACAACTGCAGAACCTAGCATATGTCCTGCATCATTAAACCTTATATGTATATTTTCGTCTACCTCTATTATCTCGTCATATTTAATTGGTTTAAACACTTCCAAACATTTTGTTGCATCTTCTGCCGTATATAATGGTGGTATCTGTTTCTGCCCTTTTCTTGCTCTTTTCTTGTTCTTCCATTGATTTTCCATTTCTTGTATATGTCCACTGTCTGGCAACATTATTGCGCACAAATCGCAAGTTGCCTTTGTAGCATATATTGGATTTCTATATCCTTCATTATATAATTTTGGTATTCTTCCAGAATGGTCTATATGAGCATGTGTTAATATCATAAAATCCACATCATTTACATTAAATAAAAATGGAGCTTCATTTTCTAGCTCAGTTTTTCCTTGAAACATACCACAATCTACTAAAAACTTTTTTCCTGCTCCTTCCACTAAAAAGTTTGAACCTGTTACGGTTTTCGTTGCGCCTAAAAAGGTTATATTCATTGGTTTCCTCCTACTTTAAAATAATAGCTATTTTTTTATTTTGCTTAATATTTAATTGATTCAAATTATTTACTTTTTCTTTATGAATTTCTTCTGCATCTTTACTGTCGTACAAAATAATTGATATATCTGCTATTTTATCTTCTTCTTTGTTTTTTACTATTTTTATATTTACTTTCTCTAAGTCTATAATCTTGCATTCAAAAACATATTTAAACATATTATAGCATAAGCTAATGCTATCTGATATATTCTCTAATACTTTTTTATCAATGCCTTTATCTACAAGTGCATTAATAACTTCTTTTATGTTTTCTTGTAATTCTGGTATATCTTTAATCGCCTGTATTTCATTTATTGGCAATAAACAATAATATCTTAATTTATATATCAATTCCAATATTTCTTGATTTGTTTCTGCATCTTCTACAATTTTAAGAAAAGACTTTAAAAATTCTTTTTGTATTTCTATTATTTCACTTTCAAATGTATCTTTTCCAGTTGCATTTAATATATTCTTTATTTCTTCATATTTTTTGACAACTAATTCTTTTTCTTGCACATAATTTAGTGGTTCCATTAATTTATTATATTTTTGAATTTCTTTTAAGCATTCTTCTCTTTCTTGTTCAAGCATATTTGCAAGATGACTTATACTAAATATCTTATCCTTGTTTGCTAATTTCGAGTTTCTTTCATCGTATTCTTTCTTCATTCTTTCTTTGTCATTTAGCATTTCATCTATTTCTTTTATTTTTCTATTAAGATCTTTTTTGTTTTGTGTAACATCTTCCAAAAACACTTTATTATCACTCATTATATCTAGCTGTTTTTTTCTTTGTTTTTCTATTGATTTTAAAGATTTTTCTACATTCTCATCTTGCTTTGCCAATACTGCTAATACAATATTTTTTATTTTTGTAAAAAGCTGTTCATTATCGCATTCTAAGCAAAATACTTTTTCTATTATTTCATTATATTCCATAAATTCTGATTTTATAGGTGAATGCTGTAATATCGCTATATTTTGATACAATAAATTATAATTTATATTTTCCATGTCTTTTATATTAGCATTCCATGACCAGCCATTAAAATCTCTTATTATCTCAGATACATCCATTGCAGCGCCTATGAGAACAAATTTCATGATAGCTTCATTTTGCAATTCATCGTTTTTTATAAAGTGCACATTCTTATTGGTATATAAAATATATTTTATATCCATTTCACATATGGCATATAGCAAATCTTTTTCATTTGCATACACCAATATTGTACCCAACTTTTCATCTACAATGCTGTTTACTCCCTTACTTTCTAGTTCTTTGCTTTTTTCTGTTCTTGGAGTAACAGTTTTTATATCTTCGCATTTTTTATCTATTATATCTATAATTTTTTCTATAAATTCTTCTTTTGTAAATCCTTTACCTTTTACTTTCTGATAATCAGCAAAAGATATTTCTATCTTGTAAAGCATATTTAGTAAAAGGTTTTTTGTTTCACTATCGTAATTCTTGCTTTCTAATATTTTTTCTAGTTTATCATTATATGTACTAACTTTTGAGAATAGTCCCATAAAATTTTCTCCTTTGGTTTAACTGTTTAGCTCTTGCCAACGTTCTTTACTCATTAAAACTTCACGTGGCTTACTTCCTTGGTAACCAGAGATTACTCCTCTTTCCTCCATTTGGTCTATTATTCTACCAGCTCTAGCATATCCCACCTTAAATTTTCTTTGTATAAAAGATGTCGAAGCTTGGCCTGTTTCTATTACTACTTCTATTGCCTCTGCTAAAAGTGGATCAGTTTCATCATCATCTAAACTTCCTTCTTCAATTTCTTTATCTGTGCTATTAGCCTTTTCTATGCTTTCTATTATATCCTCATTATATGAAGCTTCGCCATTTGCCTTAACAAAGTTTACAATTTTTTCTACTTCTTTATCAGATATAAACGAACCTTGTATTCTGGTTGGCTTTGGTGATCCTGTTGGGAAGAATAGCATATCTCCTTTACCCAATAATTTTTCAGCGCCAACTTGGTCTAATATAGTTCTTGAATCTACTTGTGATGAAACCGCAAAAGCTATTCTTGATGGTATATTTGCTTTTATTAATCCCGTAATAACGTCTACAGAAGGTCTTTGTGTTGCAATTACTAAGTGCATTCCAGCAGCTCTAGCCTTTTGTGCCAATCTGCAAATTGCATCTTCTACATCACCTTTAGCCACCATCATTAAATCTGCAAGCTCGTCTATTATTATAACTATATGTGGAAGCTTGCCTAATTCGCCTTTTTGCTCTACTGCTTCGTTATATCCTTTTAGATCACGCACTCCTTTTGAAGCAAACATTGTGTACCTATTTTCCATTTCTTGTACAGCCCACGCCAATGCTCCTGCTGCTTTTTTAGGATCTGTTACTACTGGTATTAATAAGTGTGGTATTCCATTATATACTGATAACTCTACTATCTTAGGGTCTACCATTACTAATTTTACTTCGCTTGGTTTTGCTTTATAAATAATGCTAGATATTAAAGTATTTATACAAACGCTCTTTCCAGAGCCTGTTGCACCTGCTATCATTACGTGAGGCATTTTGGCTATATCTGCAACAACTGCTTCACCAGATACATCTTTTCCCAGTGCAAATGCCAATTTTGATTTGCTATTTGTAAATGCATCTGTTTCTAGTATTTCTCTAATATGTACCATTTCGCTCTCTTCGTTTGGTACTTCAATTCCAACAGCTTGCTTTCCTGGTATTGGTGCTTCTATTCTTATTGTTTTTGCTGCCAAGTTCAATGCTATATCATCTGCTAAGTTGGCTATTTTGCTTACTCTTACTCCTTCTGCTGGTTTTAATTCATATCTAGTAATGGCTGGTCCTACAGAAACATTTTCTACTTTAGCCGAAACTCCAAAACTATATAATGTTTTTTGTAGCTTAGAAGCTGTGTCTGCCAACACTTTTTTGCTACCTTTTATTCCTTTTTTATTGCCTTCACTAAGTAGTGTTATAGGTGGAAATTCATAATTTTCATCCTCTACCGTAACAGTATGCTCTAATTGTAATACTTCTTTTGTTCTTTCTTCTTTTTGTAGTTGTTCCTCTTTAAATAATGGATTTTCTATAAATTCTGGAGATTGCTTTTCTTGTTTTTCTTCTTTCTTTGCTCCTTTTCCTAATTTTAAGAATCCACCTTCTTTGTTTTTCTCTTCTTTGTCATTCCAATTTATTTTCAATTGTTCTATATCTAATGCAGCTTGCTCTTTTTCTTCTTTCTCTCTTTGTTTCTTTTCTTTTTGTGTCTCTTTCTTTTCTTCTTTTTCTGGTGTTTCTATTTGTTCCCTATTTCTTTTATTTTTTGCTTTATTCGCCCTTCTTTGTGATGATTCATCTATTATTGTTGATATATTATTAACTAAGTCTATTCCAAATATTGAAACTGCTAAACCAATTATTATTCCTATTGATACTATTATTGTTGCTGTGTTGCCCAATAAATTTATTAATGGAATTGCAATAATCATTCCGATTGCTCCACCACCAATATTTTTAATTCCTAAGTCATATGAAGCTTTTACTATATTTTGAAATTCTTCGCCTTCAAAGGCTATATTTCCCTTTGAAATTTGGTATACGTTCATTATTACCGCAATTGCCAATAACATTATTGAAAATTGTATTATTTTTGCTCCCCAATTATTTTCTTCCTGGTATGCAATATATATTGCCATAGCAAAAACCCCAATCGGCAATATGTATTTTACATACCCCATTATCCCTCCTAAAAATGGACTTAAAAATTCCCCTATAGTTCCTGAATTTGTATAAATCAATACTCCTAAAACAATACTTGACATTATTAATCCTGCAACTAATAGATTTAGGTTCGTCTCTTTCTTCTTTTTTCTTCCTCTTTTTGCCACGTTTATTTCCTCCCTTGTTGTGCATATAATTTGTTATAATTTTATATCAAATAGAAAAAAAAGTATAGGGTTTTTACGATTTTTTCTTCAAAAAAAAGTAGGTCAATTGAAAAAGTAAATTCTATTTGATTAAAGTACAATATAAATAAGTATTA
>USEX01000019.1 GCA_900553755.1 uncultured Clostridium sp. | reverse complement strand
TTGCTTTTGTTGTACTTATTTTCTATATACTTTATAGATATAAATACACCACATTCATTCTACCATTACATTTTTTTATTTTCAACTGTTTTTTCAATTTATTTTTACTTATTAAAATTTCAAAATTTATATCTTCCAAAATACCTCCCCTAGAAAAACATTCCATTCTATGATATAATTTATTATTGTAGAAAGGATTGAATCTTATGTTAGAACAATTAGAGCAATGTACAATTTGCCCACATAACTGTAAAGTTGATAGGCTATCTGGAATTCCTGGTAGATGTAAAGCCACAGATAAAATTAAAATAGCTCTTGTATCATTGCATCAGTATGAAGAACCTTGTATTAGTGGTACAAACGGCTCGGGAACTGTATTTTTTTCAAATTGCAATTTAAATTGTATATATTGCCAGAATTATGAAATTAGTCAGCAAGGAAAAGGCTATTTTATTTCTATAAATGAATTAGCTAATATTTTTCTAGAACAACAAGCTAATAATGCCCACAATATAAATTTGGTTACACCTACAATGTATGTTTACCAGATTATAGAAGCTATAAAAATAGCCAAAAGTAAAGGGCTTAGCATTCCAATAATTTATAATAGCAATGGTTATGAAAATGTTGATACTATAAAAATTTTAAAGGGTTATATTGATGTATACTTACCTGATTTAAAATATTTTTCTAACGATTTAAGTCTTAAATATTCTAAAGTAGATAATTATTTTCAAACTGCAACAGCAGCTATAAAAGAAATGGTTAGTCAAGTTGGCTGCCCTATTTTTGATGAAAATGGAATAATACAAAAAGGAGTAATAGTTAGGCACTTAGTGCTTCCTGGTCATATTCAAAATAGTAAGCATATATTAAAATGGTTAAAAGAAAATTTAGATGGTAAAGTGTATGTAAGCATTATGGCACAATACTTTCCAACCTTTAAAGCTAAGGAAGATTCTATTATAAATAGAAAACTTACACATAAAGAATATAAAGAAATAGAAAAGTATTTATTCACATTAAATCTCGAAAATGGTTACATGCAGGAACTGGGGGATCACGAAGAAGAATATGTTCCAGATTTTAACATTTGACAATTTTCGTCAATTATTGTACTATTTATATATATAAATAAAAGGAGTAAATTAGATGTTTGGAAAAAGAAGCGATGGTAGGAAATTAAAAGAGGTTCCACCATTTTTTAGAGTCATCCCCAACGTTATGTTGGAAAGAAGTGATTCACAAGTATATTTTAAGCAAGACATACCTATAAAATCTCTTGATGAATATATTGATAAGAAAGCTGAAGAAGGTATAAAACTTTCTTATATGTACATAATTTATGCAGCAATAATTAGAATTATTGCAGAAAGGCCACAATTAAATAGATTTGCAATGAATGGAAGCTTATATGCTAGAGACGGTATATATGTATCATTAGCAATAAAAAAGAATCTATCTGATGATGGTCAAGAAACCACTTTGAAACTACGTTTTACTGGCGAAGAAAATATTTTTGAAGTGAAGGAAAAACTAGATGCAGCGATTGATTTAAATAGAGACCATGAAACCGTTAATAGTACCGATTCACTTGCGTCAGCATTAAGTTTAGTTTCTAATGGAATGATTAGAAAAGCTTTTAAATTTTTAGCATTTCTTGACAAGCACAATTCAATGCCTAAAAAAGTAATTGAAGCTAGCCCATTTCACACAAGTGTATTCTTAACTAATGTTGGTTCTTTAGGAATCGATAGTATTTATCATCATTTATATAATTTTGGTACAACTAGTATGTTTTTTGCAATGGGTAAAAAGAAGAAAACTTTTATTTATGAAGATGATGAAATTCATGAAGAAAGAGCTATTACTATTGCATTTGTTGGTGATGAAAGAATTTGTGATGGCTATTATTATGCTAATTCATTTAAACAATTAAGCAAATACTTAAGAAAACCAGAATTACTAGAAAACAATGCAGAAGTAAAACGAGATGTAAAATAAAAGATCCCAAGTACTAAGAATTAGTGCTTGGGATTATATTATATTCATATACAATAATTTTTTGTACAGTTGGAATTAATGTATTATAGAATACATTAATATTAAATTCTTCTTTATCCTTCAATTCTAACCTATACATATCCATATTTATTAACGTTTCTTGAGAAATATCCATTCCTAAAGGTAATGTTTGATTTTTATTTTCAAAGAATACTATATTTGAGTAAAAAATCAAATGCGTTTTTTCTGGAACGTTTACTTTATATAAATATATTTTTTCATTTTTATTTGAATCTATTTTTTTCAAAGTTTCGATAGGATTTAGATTGAACTTATCAAAGCCTGTTGTCTCTAGCTTTTCTGTGCTTGCTTTATATAAGGTTAAATCATATGGTGTTTCTATTTTATTTGTTTCTTTTTGTAGAATATTCTTCAACTCTACCAATTTTTCCATGAAAGTATCCAATTGAGTGTTCATATTAACATCTAATATCTTAAATTTATCCTTTTCAACTTCCCTATGAGTATTATTTTTTAAAGTTTTTATTTTTGTTTTATCTTCGCTAACATTTCCAAATATATCAAAATCTTTTTTCTCTATTTTATCAATGTTCAAACTGTATTCATTTTGAAGGCTGTATAGTAAGCTCTTTATTTTCTCTTCGTCTTCCTTTACTATTTTATCTTTTGATACAATGTTTATTCCATCCAAAACAAAGTTGGCAGCAAATGTAGCATCTAATTCTTCATGTGATAATTTCTTGCGTTGATTTGAATCTACATTATTGGACAAGTTTTCTATATCGTCTTCATAGTTAAATGTTCTTTTTAAGTTCGGAGCATTTTTTTCTTCCTCATTATTGCCTTCTTCTAATACTTTCACTTCGTCTTTATTTGCAAATTTCCAGAATTCAAATATACTCTTTTTATGCTTTTCTATTTCGTTTATATATAAAGTTGCATTCTTTATTTTTCTTTCAAGATTTTCTACTTTATTATTTAAAGCTTTAATATCCAACTTCACATCTTTGTTTTTGCGTATACTATCATGTAATTCTTTGCATATATTAAGTAAATCTTCTACTGTATATTGCTTGTCTAAATCTAATCTATTATCATGAACCTCTTCTTTTATTTTATCATGTGATAAGATATCTTTCATTCTATCTTTATTCATATGGTTTACAATAACATCATCTTTTTTCTTGCTCTTGAAAAAGTATTTTACTTTGCCTAGGAAAGTTTTCTTGCACTCCAAAAAATTATATATCTGTCTTTCTTTTCTTAGATATTCTTCGGTTTGCTCTTCACTTTTTCTTTTTAAATCTTTTATATCTGCTTGTAAATTTTTAGTTTCTAGCTTTATATCAATATTTTGTTGAATTCTTTTTAAAGCTTCTTTTTTTATAAAATCTGGTAAAGATTCATAGCTCAAGGTATTATTTTCATAGCAAAATGATATTCTTCCTTCATTATCTATTTGCGTTCTGAATTCATACTCATCAGGCATTTCATACGCTAATATAAAAAGTGCTTTTATTAATTTGTACTCTTTTATTGCCTCTTTTTTATCTGTATATTTTAAATTAAATTTGCTTGTTACTTTATCATAAACTGGTGTTTCACCAACTATTTGCAATGAGATTTCGCCTTCAATATTTGTTACTTCGTATATTGAAGGCCAATTTTTTGTAAAGAACCACAAGTAATTCTCTAAATCCGCAATATCTGATTTTTTTAATATCTGCTCTGAGTATTCTTCATTACACACTGGTATAAAAATGTACTCTTTGCTTTTCTTATTTTTATTTTGTTGTATTTTTTTCTTTAGCAAATAGAATAATGGCGAATTATCCATTTCTTCTGCAGATGCTAGCATGAAATATTTTTTAGCA
This sequence comes from uncultured Clostridium sp., assembly GCA_900553755.1. Taxonomy (GTDB): domain Bacteria; phylum Bacillota; class Clostridia; order TANB77; family CAG-508; genus UMGS1901. Next base: position 20,657 of record USEX01000019.1, on the reverse strand, counting down.
TAATCTGAATAATATACTTGCCATTTAAAGTTTCCTTCGAATTTAACCTCATATGGCACTTGCTCTTTCATGGCTTCTTGCCATTTTTCTATTTCTTCTATATCCTCTATTCTAGTTTGATTTATCATCTTCAAAAATCTAGCATATTTTTCAATGTTTTCATCTGTTTTTGCTTCCATGTACGTAAATAATGGGCTTGCTTCTTTATACCTTTTTTCTAAGCTATCTAATCTATTGCTAGGAGTAATTAATATTTCTATTTCATCTATTGGTACATACCTATAAATTCTATATGTTGTTTCATCATAAATTTTAGGCACTTTATAATTAAGTGGCTCAAATTCCTTAAGAAAATCAGGTGCTTCCCCTAATTCAAATCCTATATAGTCCACTTTATTTTTTAACATATTTAAATTTTCAGTCGTTCCTTCTACTACTTTCTTTTGCATCATTTCCTCCTGCATATGCTTCTACTTTGCAAATGTTCTAATTTCTTCGTCTATTTTTAAAACAAATTCATTTACGTCTATTGCGCCTAAATCTCCTTGTTTTCTATCACGAACTCCTACTTTGTTTTCGGCTTCTTCTTTATCACCTACAACCAACATGTATGGCACCTTTTGAAGCTGTGCTTCACGAATCTTATAGCCTATTTTTTCTGCTCTATCATCTACTTCTACTCTAACATTTTTCTCTTCTAGCATTTCTTTTACTTTATTTGCATATTCCAAATGTTTATCAGAAATTGGAAGAATTTTTACTTGAAGTGGTGCAAGCCATGTTGGAAAAGCTCCCTTTGTTTCCTCTATTAAGAATGCCATAAATCTATCTAATGTACCAAGGATTGCTCTATGAATAACAACTGGTCTATGCGCTTTTCCATCTTCACCTATAAATTCCAATTCAAATCTTTCTGGTAATAAGAAATCCAATTGGCAAGTAGAAACTGTTACATCATGACCTATTGCTGATTTTAATTGTACATCTAGTTTTGGTCCATAGAAAGCAGCCTCTCCTTCAGCTTCATAGAAATCTAACCCTAACTCTGTTAAAATTTCTCTTAGTTCACTTTCAGCTTTCTCCCACATTTCATCATCATCAAAATATTTGTGTTTATCATTTTTATCTCTTAAAGATAATCTAAATTTATAATCCTTAAATCCGAAGTCTTTATAAACGTCAAGTATTAATTTTACAACTTTTGCAACTTCTTCTTTTATTTGATCAGGTCTTACAAAAAGATGCGCATCGTTTTGGCACATTTCACGTACTCTTTCTATTCCGCAAACAGAGCCGCTGTCTTCATATCTAAAATCATGAGCTAGCTCTCCAATTCTTATTGGTAAATCTTTGTATGAACGCATTTTGCTTTTGAATACTAGCATATGATGTGGGCAGTTCATTGGTCTTAAAACTAGTTCTTCGTTATCCATTTTCATAACAGGGAACATATCTTCTTTGTAGTGATCCCAGTGGCCAGATGTTTTATACAATTCTACATTTGCAAGTGATGGTGTATACACATGCTTATATCCCATTTTTATTTCTTTATCTTGAATATATCTTTCTAGTAATCTTCTTACTGTTGCTCCATTTGGTAAATACATTGGAAGCCCTGAACCAACTAGTTTATGTGTCATAAACAATTCTAAGTCTTTGCCCAATTTTCTATGGTCTCTTTGTTTTGCTTCTTCTAGCATTTGCAAATGCTCATCAAGCAGGCTAGCTTTAGGGAATGATATTCCATATATTCTTTGAAGCATTTTATTTTTCTCGTCGCCTCTCCAATAAGCTCCTGAAGTAGCTAAAAGTTTCACACTTTTTACTTTTCCTGTGCTCATCAAATGTGGGCCTGCACATAAATCTACAAATTCACCTTGTTTATAGAAAGATAGTACTTCATCTTCTGGCAAATCTTCTATTAATTCTACTTTATAATCTTCTCCAGCATCTTTCATTAATTTAATTGCTTCATTTCTTGGAAGTTCAAATCTTTCTATTGGTAAATCTTCTTTTATAATTTTCTTCATTTCCGCTTCTATTTTTTCAAAATCTGCATTTGAAAATTTATAGTCTGTGTCAAAATCATAATAAAATCCATTTTCTATTGCTGGTCCTATTGCAAGCTGTATTTTTGTATCTTTGTATAATCTTTTTATTGCTTGAGCCATTATGTGTGAAGTTGTGTGCCAATAAGCTTTTTTTCCATCTTCATCATCAAAAGTTAATATTTCTAGTTTGCAATCTTTATTTAACTTATATCTTAAATCTACTACTTTTCCATTTACTCTTCCAGCCAATGCAACTCTTGCTAATCCTTCGCTAATTTCTTTAGCAACTTCTATAATGCTTGTTCCTTCGTTCACTTGCTTTTTGCTTCCATCTTTTAGTTCAATACTAATCATAATCGTTTCCTCCTTGATTTATCGAATTATAAAACAAAACACACTCCCAAATGCTTTGCTTTAACATTTAGGAGTGCAAATATTTACACGGTTCCATCCTAATTTTTACTTAATTAAAACTAAGCAAGCAAGCCGCCAGTTTATTCAACCGTGGGGTAGTTTTTCAAATACGTTTTCCACTGTTAGCTCTCAGCCTGTGACTAACTTTCTCTGTTGGCAACCTTTATTTTACTTTGTCCCATTGCTTATACATATACAATATGTATATAATATACCTTTTTAGAAATTATGTCAATAAAATTCGACAATTTAATACCCTGGTTTTTCTAATAATCTAAACATGTTTTTCTTGTATGCTTCAACTCCTGGTTGATTGAATGGGTTTACTCCTAAAATCGTGCCAGACATTGCACAAGCAAGTTCAAAGAAGTAAATTAATTCTCCTAAATTTTTCGCATCTAATTTTTCCATAGATATTAATATATTTGGAACATCGCCATTTACATGTGCTTCTATTGTGCCTTCCATAGCTTTTTTATTAACATAGTCCAATGTTTTATTTGCCAAATAATTTAATCCATCTAAATTATCTTCATCTGCTTCTATTATTACATTATTGTCCGCTTTTTCTATTTTTATAACAGTTTCAAATAAATTTCTTCTACCTTCTTGTATATATTGCCCCATTGAATGCAAATCTGTTGTAAAATCCACTCCAGAAGGATAAATTCCCTCTCCATCCTTTCCTTCACTTTCGCCAAACAATTGCTTCCACCACTCTGTTATATAATGCATTCTAGGCTCATAATTTGCTAAAATTTCTATATTGTTTCCTTTTTTATATAATATATTTCTTGCTACTGCATACTGATAGCATTCATTATATTTTAAAGCTGGATCGTTGTATTTTTCTTGTGCTATTTTTGCACCTTCCATTAATTTATCTATATTTATTCCTGCCACAGCTATAGGCAATAGCCCCACTGCTGTTAATACAGAGTACCTACCTCCTACACTATTTGGAATAACAAAAGTTTCATATTTTTCTCTTTTAGCTAATTTCTTAAGAGCTCCTTTTTCCTTATCTGTTGTAACAAAAATTCTTTTTCGTGCTTCTGCTAATCCATATTTTTCTTCTATCAATTTTCTAAGCATTCTAAAAGCAATTGCTGGCTCAGTTGTTGTGCCTGATTTCGATATAACATTTATAGAAAAATCTTTATCTTCTATGTATTCTATTAAATCATGTATATAATTAGGGCTTAAATTATTCCCTGCATATACTATTTCTGTTTGTTTATTAGAAAACTGGTTTGTTAGTGCTTCTGTTACCGCTCTTGCCCCTAAGTACGAGCCTCCTATTCCTATTACTACTAATACATTTGAATCTTTTTGAATTTTTTTTGCACATTTTTTTATTTTCTCAAATTCTTTTTTATCATATTTAGTTGGTAATTCAAGCCAACCTAAAAACTGTTCATCATCATCTTTTTTCTCATAAAATGAATTATGTATTTCTTCTACTTTTTTAGCGTATCTAAGTATATCTCTATTGCCTATTTTAGAATTTTCTAAATCTAGTTTTAATCCTACCATATTAACGTCCTCCTTAGTATATTTTACTAATATCTTATATTAAAAGTTTATTTATTTCAATGCATATTTTAAATTTTTTTGAATATATATTATATATACTGTAATTTAACAAAGGAGATTATTCATGGTAAGAGTAACTGTATTTAATTACAAAAGTTTTTTTAAATATATACGATTTGCTCTAATTGTTTTTATCTCCTTAGCTTGTTTATTTTTTTTATACAATTTTCGTGGTCTTGATTTAAAAATTATTGCCAATTCTAATTATTATGAATTGGCAAAACACTGTTTAAATGAAAATATCAGTAGCCTAAAAGTATCAAATGCATCCTCAAATAAATTTAATAATCAAAATATATTAGAATTTATTTTATATTCAGAATTACCAATTATAAATAAATCTTTTTTAATTGAATATGATGATACTGATAGTCCTGTTGAATCTCCTAATGATTTACAATCAATTATATACGCCAATGAAAATGCCAAAACCGAAGTTATAGATAATAATGTTCCAAACAAATACACCGATGCTTTTAATGGAGTGGAGATAAAGAATGGCACAGATTATACTCTAACTGATGACATTTTAAATCCTTCTTTCTTAAATATAAATAAATCTAATATTTTAATTTTTCATACACATACTTGTGAAAGCTATGCCCCTAGCGAAGCCTATCAATATGAAGAAACTGGTACTTTTAGAACCACTGATCTAGAACGTAATGTTGTAAAAGTTGGTTCAGAGCTTACTACATATTTACTCTCTTATGGATTTAATGCTTTTCATGATACTACTTACCATGATTATCCCGCTTATTCTGGTTCCTATGGTAGATCTATGGCAACTGTTGAAAATTTATTGATTTCGCACCCCAATACAGATATAATAATCGATTTGCATCGTGATGCCATTGGAGATACATCATATGCTCCTTCTGTGAAAATAGATAATGACGTTGTAGCACAGCTTATGTTCGTAATTGGCACAGACGGAGGCGGTTTGGAACACCCTAATTGGCAAAACAATTTAAAATTTGCTATTACAGTTCAGCAAAAAGCTAATGAATTATATCCTGGATTATTCAGACCAATTCTTTTACGTAACAGTAGATATAACCAGCACCTTGGCAATGCTGCCTGCATAATAGAAGTTGGCGCCACAGGAAATACATTAGACCAATCTTTATTAAGTATGAAATATTTGTCTTTGGTATTAGATAAAGTGTTAAAAAATTAGATGTACTTTACGCACATCTAATTTTTTATTATTTTGCTAATATCTGAAGCTTTTATTAAGCTTTCTACTTCTTCACCTGTTTGCATATTTTTTACTTTAACTTTTCTTGATTGAATCTCATCATCGCCAATTACTATTACATAAGGTATTTCCAATTTATTAGCATATTTCATTTTTGCTTTTAGCTTCTTATTATTCAAATATACTTCTGTATTTATTCCTATATTTCTTAGCTCTGTGGCTAATTCCAATGGAACTTCTAAATTTTCTGTCATTGGAATTATTATAATATCAGAGATAGATTTTTTATCTGCTTTTATTATATTTAGCTCATTTAATTTATAGAATAAACGTGTTAAGCCTATAGATATTCCTACTCCTGGAAGCTTTTTATCTGTGTAGTTTTCTGCTAAATTTTCATATCTTCCACCAGAGCAGATGCTTCCAAGTTCTCTATAATCATTTAAAAATGTTTCATATACAGTTCCAGTATAGTAATCCAAACCTCTAGCTATGGTTAAATCTACAGTAAAGTTATTTTCTGGAATTTTGAATTGTCGTATATATTTCACTACTTGCTCAAGCTCTTCTACTCCTTTTTCATAAACTTCATTTTCTATTCCAAGAGCTATTAATTTTTGCAATTTTTCATCTGTAGTTCCATCTATTTTTATAAAATCTATTATCTGTTTTATACTTTCATCAGTTAATTCCAACTCTCTAAGTTCGGCTTTAACTCTCTCTTCACCTATTTTTTCTATTTTATCAATGATTCTCATTATTTCAACAGAGTTTTCTTTTTGCCCAATGCTTTCATATAATCCATTTAATATTTTTCTGTTATTTATCTTTATTGTAAAATCATCGAATCCTAAGCCTTTAAATGTAGAATAAATAACTGCTGGCAATTCTGCATCATTTATAACATCTAAAGTTTCATCACCTATAATATCTATATCGCATTGATAAAATTCTCTATATCTTCCCTTTTGAGCTTTTTCTCCTCTATATACTTTGCCTATTTGGTATCTTCTAAAAGGGAAGCTTATATTTCCATAATTCTTTGCTACGTATTTTGCAAGTGGAACTGTTAAATCAAATCTTAAAGATAAATCTGTATCTCCTCTGTTAAATCTGTATATTTGTTTTTCCGTTTCACCACCAGCTTTTGCCAATAACACTTCAGATAATTCTATTATTGGTGTATCTATTGGCAAAAATCCAAATTTTTTATATGAGCTTTCTATTTTTTCTCTCATCTGATTAAATAGAATTTGCTCATTTGGTAATAGTTCCATAAAGCCTGGCAATGTTCTTGGTTCTACTTTTCCCATATTGTTTCTCCTTTCTAAATTATATATCTGTTCGTGGTTTTAATTCTAAATAAATTGGTTTTTCTTCTTGTATTTCTGTTGATTTTCCGATGCCCTGGGTACACTATAGTTTTATCTGGTAATACTAATAATTTATTTGTAATTGATTTAATTATGCTTTCGAATGAGCTTGTTGGCAAATCCGTTCTTCCCCAAGTACCTCTAAATAAAGTATCACCTGAAAATACCAATCCTTCTTTTTCACAGTATAACGAAGTACTTCCTTTTGTGTGCCCTGGCGTATGAATAACTTTAAATTCCAATTCTCCTAAATGAATTAAATCTCCATCATCAACTCTGGAATCGGCTTCTAATTCTATCTCTCCCATATTTATGCACGAACTTAAATTTATTTTTTCATCATCTAATCCTTCTGCATCATCTCTATGGATTAATATCTTTCCACCTTTTTTCCTCTTAAGTTCACTAATGGCTCCAATGTGGTCTCCGTGGCAATGTGTTAGATAAATATATTTTAAATTTGATTGCAATATTTCTAGCATTTCTATTATCTTTTCAGCTTCTCCACCTGGATCTATAACCATTGTTTCTTTTGTATTTTCATCCATCACAACGTAACAATTTGTTGCTTCTCCTAAACTTGTTTCCACTTTTATACGTTTTAAAATCATTAGTTCGTTCCCTTCATCATTTTATTTTCTATTTGTTCCTCTTTACATCATAAACACTATCTACTTTTCTTAAAGCTTTTATAGTATTATTTAATTGTGCTATATTTTGCACTTCTATTGTTAACTCTGTTAAAACTATTCTTTCTTTTGAAACCTTTGAAGTTACTGCCATTAATGGTGTTTTTTGGCTTGCTATTACTGCAATTATATCTGCTAATAATCCGTCTCTATCATTTGAAAATACTGCAATATCTACATTGTACGCTGAAGGTTTATCATTATACCATGATACATCAATCATCCTATTTTCTTCTGATAATAATTCTTTTACGTTCTTGCAATCTTTTCTGTGTACAGATACACCTCTTCCTTTTGTTATGTATCCAACAATTTCATCTCCTGGAACAGGGTTGCAGCATTTAGATAATTTTACCAAACAATTGTCAATTCCTTTTACAATTATTCCTGTATCAGGTGTTTTTCTTCTTACAGCTTTTTGCTTTGACAATTCTTCAATTTTTTCTTCTACGTCATCTTCTTTATGCGTTTTTCTATATTCTTCTAGCATTTTAGATATAATTTTATTTGGAGTTATTGCACCAAATCCTATACTTGCATACATATCATCTATTCCGTTAAATTTATATCTTTCTATAGCTGCATTAACGTATTCTGATTTAGATAATTCTGAATATGGTATTCCAATTTTCTTTATTTCTTTTTCTAGAATATCCTTACCTTTTTCGATGTTTTCTGCTCTTTCATTCTTTTTGAACCATTGCTGTATTCTGGTTTTAGCAGTTGAACTTTTTATAAATTTAAGCCAATCTCTGCTTGGTCCTTTTGACTTTTCTGATGTTATAATTTCTACTATATCGCCATTTTTTAATGTTGTTACAATTGGCATCATTTTGCTATTTATTTTGCAGCCTGTCATGTGGTTACCAATTTCTTCGTGAATGCTATATGCAAAATCTATTGGTGTCGCTCCTCTTGGTAATACTTGTATTTTTCCCTTTGGAGTAAACACATAAACTTCATCCTCAAACAACTCTGTTTTTAGTGTATTTAAGAACTCTTGAGGGTCTTGCATATCTTTTTGCCATTCTAAAGTTTCTCTTAACCAAGATAATTTATCTTGGTCAACTGTTACATTAGCCTTTTTCCCTCCTAGGAAACTAGCCTCTTTATAAGCCCAATGGGCCGCGATTCCATATTCTGCAATTCTATGCATATCCCAGGTACGAATTTGAACCTCGAAAGGTGTTCCTTTTGGTCCAATAAGTGTTGTGTGTAAAGATTGGTACATATTTGGTTTTGGTACAGATATATAGTCTTTAAACCTTCCTGGCATTGGATTATATAATTCATGCACAACGCCTAAAGCAGCATAGCAGTCTTTTACAGAATTGACGATTATTCTTAAGGCAAATAAATCATATATTTGGTCTAATGATTTATTATCTCTTTGCATTTTTCTATAAATACTATATAAGTGCTTAGCTCTTCCTGTTATTTCCGCTTCTATCTTTTGCTTTTTCAATTGAGCTCTTATCTCATCCATAATTAGCTCTATGAATTTTAGCCTTTCTTCTCTCTTTTTATCTATTCCTTCAACTAATTCTCTATATTCTTCTGGATATAAATATTTAAAAGATAAATCTTCTAGCTCCCATTTTAAAGAGTACACACCAAGCCTATTTGCAAGTGGCGCATATAAATCCATAGTTTCTCTTGCATTTGCTATTTGTCTATCTCTAGATAAATATTTTAGAGTTCTCATATTATGAAGTCTATCTGATAGTTTAATAAGTATTACTCTTATATCTTTTCCCATAGCCAAGAACATTTTTCTGTAGTTTTCTACTTGTTCTTCCTCTTTGCTACTATAATTCAATTGTCCAAGTTTTGTAACTCCATCTACCATTCCAGCTATTTCTTCTGAGAATTCTTTTGATAAATCTTGAAGAGTAACATCTGTATCCTCTATTACATCATGCAATAAAGCAGCTGAAATAGTACTAGCATCTAGTCCTAATGTTGCTAATATATATGCTACTTGCACTGGATGAATTATATATGGTTCTCCAGATTTTCTTAATTGTTCTCCATGTTTCTGTTTTGCAAAATCGTAAGCACGTTTTATAAGTTTTATATCCGCGTGTCTATTATTTTTTTTGGCTACTGCCATAACATCTTCAATTGTATAATTTACAACTTCTGACATAAAATCACCTTCTCTACACCGTATGCCTTATATCTTTTAAATTCATTTGAATTGTTTCAATTCCATTATAACTATTTATTTCCAAATTCCCAACAACATCTACTTTAGTACCTATCTGGTATTCCTGTGAGAGATTTCCCATATTGAATCCGATAACATCTAATATTTTATTGTTTTCATCTTTAAGCATCATCTTTAAATGTTTTCCATCAGATAATGCTCGTATAGCCTCTATTTTTAGTTCGTTTATTTGGAATAATGGAACTGGATTTGCTTCTCCAAATGGTTCTAGAAATTTTAATTCTTTTATATCTTTAAGAGATACATCTTTAAGGCTTACTTTTTCATTTATATTAATTACTGGTATTATTTCTTCTACCTTTTTACTCTTAGCATATTCTTCAAATTCTTCTTTAAATTTGCTTACATTTTCCTTCTTCAATGTAATTCCTATAGCCATGCTATGCCCACCAAATTGTTCTATATGCTTATCACATTTTGATAAGGCTTCATGCAAATCAAAACCTTTTATGCTTCTGCCTGAACCTCTGACAATTTCTCCTTCATAACATAGTAATATGCTAGGCTTCGAATACATTTCTGTTATTTTTGATGCAACTATACCTATAACTCCATGATGCCATTGCTCTTTCCCTATAACAATGCATGGATCTTTCATATTTACATCTTGAACTGCCTCTTCCAAAATTCTTTTTTCTATTTCTTGTCTTTCAGCATTATATTTGTTCAATTCATTTGTTATTTTTTCTGCTTCTTCTTTTGAATCTGTTAAAAATAACTCTACAGCCTCTTCTTCGTGCCCCATTCTTCCACAAGCATTTATTCTAGGAGCAACACCAAATGAAACTGCACTTGAATCTATTTGTTTTACTTTTATGCTTTCTAACAATTCTTTTAATCCTATATTTCTTGTTTGTTTTACAAGTTTTAATCCCAATTTTGAGATAACTCTGTTTTCGTCTTCTAATGGTACTATATCAGAAATAGTTCCTATACATACTATATCCAAATATTTCAAATATGTTTCAGCTGGTAATTCCAATCTTTTAGATATGGCTTGCATTGTTTTAAATGCTACTCCAACTCCAGCTAGGCCTCTAAATGGATACTCATTGTCTTTTCTTTTTGCATCTACCACAGCTATAGCATTTGGCAATATTTCTGTTGTTTCATGATGGTCTGTAATAATAACATTTATTCCTAAACTATTTGCTAAATCTACTTCTTTATTTCCAGTAATTCCACAATCGACTGTTATTATTAAGTTGTATCCTTGGTCTGCAATTTTTCTTATAGCATTTTCATTTAATCCATAGCCCTCTTTTAGTCTATTCGGAATATAAATATCTGTGTGCAATCCTCTTTCTTCTAAATACCTTTTTAGCACAGTGCTACTCGTGATTCCATCCACATCATAATCACCATAAATAATAGTTTTCTCTTTTTTATTTATTGCTTCTATTATTCTGTTTGCCGCTTTTTCCATATCTGGCATTAAAAATGGATCGTGAAAGTCATTTCGTGTTGGATTTAAAAATATTTCTATATCTTTATTAGTAGTTAAATTTTTATTAGCTATTATCCTTGCCACTAATTTACTTATTTTAAATTTTTCTGAAATTTCTTCTACTATTTTTTCATCTACATTGCAGGCTTCCCATTGCTTGTTCAAAGTTTTTCTCCTTATTTCTATTTACTATAAAGATGCCATTTAATTTTACTATTCCATGGCATCTTACTTACAATATTTTATTCTTCTTCCATTGTTGCACGAGGTTTCATTAATGGATATAATACTACATCTCTTATGTTGTCACTATTTGTTAAGAATTGTAAGAATCTGTCGATTCCTAATCCCCAACCAGAAATAGGTGGCATTCCATATTCCATGGCTCTTATATACTCATTATCAATGCTCATTGCTTCTTCATCACCATTTGCTTTTAGTTTGCTTTGTTCTATTAATCTTCTTTCTTGCTCTCTAGCATCTACCAACTCTGAATATCCATTTATTATTTCTTGTCCATTTACTACTAATTGGAATCTATCTGTTAATGTTTGGTCTTCATCATTGCTTCTAGCTAGTGGTGATAAATCTATAGGATGTTCTGTTAAATATGTTGGATTAATTATTTTAGGTCTACTTACTTTCTTGTATAAAGTATCTATTAAGTTTCCTCTTCCTAATTGTTCCAAATTATCTGCTTCTAATTTTATCCCTTGAGCTTTAATCTCTACAAGTAAGCTTTCTGCTGTAGGATATTTATTTATATCTATACCACAATCTTTTAGAATTAAATCTCTAAAAGATACTACATCCCACTCTCCTCCAAAGTTTATCTCTTGGTCTCCTATTTTTATATTCAAATTGCCATTATATAATTTTTCTAGTATATAAATAACCATTTCTCTTAAGAATTTCATATTATCTTTATAGCACCAGTAAGCACTATATCCTTCAACCATTGTGAAATCTTGTAGGTGGTTTGCATCCATTCCTTCATTTCTAAAATCTCTTGCTATTTCATATACATTTGTGAATCCACCTATTATCAACTTTTTCAAAGTTAATTCTGGTGAAATTCTTAAATATACATCCATATCTAAAGCATTGTGATGTGTGATAAATGGTTTTGCTGTAGCACCTGAAGCAGTATTTTGTAATACTGGTGTATCTACCTCTAAGAATCCATGATTATCTAAAAATTCTCTCATTAATCTAATAAATTTTGTTCTTAATATAAATCTTTTTTTAGTTTCATCATTCATTATTAAGTCAAGATGACGCTCTCTATATACAGCTTCTATATCTGTTAATCCATGAAATTTTTCTGGAAGTGGTCTTAATGCTTTTCCTAAAAATGTATATTCATATACTTGTAAGCTCTTTTCTCCTGCTTGTGTTGTAAATATATCACCTTTTACTCCAATAAAATCTCCTATATCTATTGTTTCGTGTAAGAATTTGTATGTTTCTTCTCCTAAATCATCTCTTTTAATACATAATTGAAGATGACCCTCTAGGTCCCTTAAGTCTATAAAGCTAATTTTTCCTAATTTTCTTTTAGACATTACCCTTCCTGCTATAGAAACATTTTTAGTTCCATCTTCTAAATTTCTTGCTTCTATGATTGTATGTGTTAATTCATATCTTTCTGGATGTACATTTATCCCAGCATCTATTAATTTTTGTTCTTTCTCTTTGCGAACTTGCATTAATTCTTTTATATCCGCCATTTTTATTCCCTCTTTTATAAAAATTTTATGTAACTATTAAAACACAAAAAGCCTTGAAAGTCAAGGCTTTGCATGTTATTTAGTTATCCATTTTACTAAATCTAAATTTGCCACATCAAGAATCTTATCACTCTTTGGCATTACTCTAAATGTATATCCATAATTTCCGCCAGATACCAATTCTATAGTTGCTTTATATTCATATTCTTTAGCCTCATCATTTGAATCAATCAATGTCATTGGAATTATTGAAATATCATCTACTACTCCATTATCTCCAATTTGGCCATAGTAAACTTGTGCTTCTATACTATCTACTGAAATATTCGGTAAGTACACTTTTGCTTTTACTTCTATCTTATTTCCAGCATCAATTGTAATATTATCTAGATTTCCTTTTTCTTGTTTTATTACAATATCATTCCAATTTCTATATAAATTATCTTTCCAATCATTGTATTCTGCTACAACTGATAAATCAGTATAGTATTTATTATATAAATTACACAATGGCATGTAGAATTTATTTGTATAATCTATTAGCATTCTTGCTGTGCTGTATTTTCCACCTGTTGTTATAATAGATCTTTTCATTATTTCCATCCATTTTTTAGAAATTCCGTTTTTATCTTTCTCATAATATGTTGGTATAATTTTGTTCTCTAGAGTTTGGTATAAGCTTTCGCTATCTGCATTATCTTGTTCTTCATATGAAGAATATTCTGCATTTGTTCCTATTGTCCAACCATTCTTTTGGTCGTATCCTTCTGCCCACCAACCATCTAAAACACTAAAGTTTATAACACCGTTTACAGAAGCTTTTTGTCCGCTAGTACCAGATGCTTCCATTGGTCTTCTTGGATTGTTTAGCCATACATCAACACCACTTACTAGGTATTTAGAAATTGCCATATTGTAATTTTCTAATAAAAACACTCTACCTTTGAATTGTGGTTTCATTGATATTTCATGTATGTATTTTATTAAATCTTTTCCGCCTTGGTCTGATGGATGTGCTTTACCTGCAAATATTATTTGTACCGGTCTATCTGTGTTGTTTAATATTTGCGTAATTCTTTCTAAATCTTTAAATATTAATGTTGCTCTTTTGTATGTTGCAAATCTTCTAGAAAATCCTATTGTTAACGCATTTGGATTTAACTGGCTTGTAATGCTATTGATTTCATCATACCTATATCCACATCTTTTTAATCTATTAGTGATATTTTCTTTTACTAATTTTAATAGCTTTGTTTTTCTTTCCATATGGGCGGCCCATAGTTCCTCATTTGGAATATCATTTATTTTCTTCCATGTTTCATCATTTTGTATATCATCTTGCCAATATGGTTTTAAATATCTATTATACAATTTCTTCATATTTGGAGCAAGCCATGTGCATGTGTGAATTCCATTTGTTACATAATCAATTGGTGATTCATTTGCAGCAATATTAGGCCATACATCACCAAATAGCTCTCTTGAAACAGCTCCATGAAGCTTACTAACACCATTCTTTTTACCTGAAAACCTTAATGCTAGTATTCCCATATTAAATCCTTCTTTTGAAATATCAGCATTTGGCTTCATTCCTAATCTAAAAAATTCTTCCTTTGTTATTCCTAATCTATCCCAGTATCCATTAAAATATTGCTCTACTAATCCAATTGGGAATATATCATTTCCAGCAGGAACTGGTGTGTGTGTTGTAAATACAGTTTTTGATGATACTATTTCTTCTGCCATATCCAAAGATAATTGCTTTTCTTTTATAACATTTTTCATCAATTCTAATATTAAAAAGGCAGAATGTCCCTCATTCATATGATATACAGTTGGGTTTAAACCTAGTACTTTTAGTAAGTTAGTTCCACCCATGCCTAAAACAATTTCTTGCTGTATTCTTGTTTCTTGGTTTCCTCCATATAATGTTGATGTTATACCTCTGTATTCTGGTATATTTGCATCTATATCAGAATCCAATAGATATAAATTAACTCTTCCAACTTCTATTTTCCACACTTTTAAATATAGCTTCTTCTTTGGCATTTTTACATATACCAACAAATCTTTTCCTTCTACATCTTTTACTGGTTGGATTGGTAGGTTATCTATGTCTATATCTATATACTCTTCTTCTTGAATTCCATATCCATTTATTCTTTGATGAAAGAATCCTTTTTTGTATAGTATCCCTATTGCTACCAAAGGTATTCCTAAATCACTAGCGGTTTTTAAATGGTCTGCTGAAAGTATTCCTAAACCTCCTGAATATATTGGTAAAATTCTATCCAATCCATATTCAGCAGAATAATATGCAATTAAATCACTTTTATTATCTGGATAATTTTTAGTAAACCATGTGCTTTTACTGTTTATATAATCTTCAAAGTTTTTTACTACTTTATCATAATCTTTTAGGAAATTAGTGTTTATTGATATTTCCTCCAACTTTTCTTGAGAAACTAACTTTAAGAACTTTAATGGGTTCTTGTCAACTCTTTCCCATAAATCTCCATCTATTTGTTTGAATAATTTAAGAAAATCTGTATTCCATGTCCACCATAAGTTATTCGCAATTTTAGATAATTTTTCTATTCTTTTTGGTAGTTGAGGAGTAACAGTTATTTTATTAAATACGTACATTTTTAATTCCTCCTTAGTTTTCTATCTGCATTTTTTCCTTTTTAAAGTATAACAATAAAAATTATATATTTCAAGGAAAATATATAAAAATTGTCACTTATGTGTCACTTTTTTATAAAATTATATGCTATAATATGAATGTAAATATTAATAAATGGAGATTTAAATATGAAATTTTTTAGGAAATTAATTTTGCTTTTATTAATCACAATTTTATTGATTGGTGGAGTTTGCTACATCAACGGAAAAAAATTGTATGATGAAAAAACTTCTGAAATAAGCTTATCTAATAAAGTAGCTGAGATAAAAAGCAGTGACTCTTTTGTATCACTAAATTCACTACCTGTTTATTACAAAAATGCCGTAATTGCAGTAGAAGATCACAGATTTTATAAACACGGAGCTGTAGATCCCATAGCTATAGCAAGAGCTATTTATTCAAATATTAAAAGCTTAAAGTTTCGTGAAGGTGGAAGTACTATAACCCAACAAACTGCTAAGAATTTGTATTTCATTTCTGAAGATGATGTTGTTAGTAGAAAAGTAGCTGAAATATTATTAGGAATGGATTTAGAAAAAAACTATTCAAAAAATGATATATTAGAACTTTATATTAATACAATTTATTTTGGAGATGGATATTATGGAATAAAGCAGGCATGCAATGGTTATTTGAATAAAGAACCACAAGATATGACTATTTCAGATGCTACTATGTTGGCAGGTATTCCAAATGCTCCAAGTGTATACGCTCCTACACAAAATCCAGATTTAACAATAAGTAGACAGCAAAAAGTAATTTCTTCTATGGTAAAATATAATTACCTTACACAGGCTGAAGCTGATGGAATAGTTTTATATAGAAAGAAATAGATGCTACATTTTGTAGCATTTTATTTCTGGTTTTAGATTACATTTCTTTATTATTTCTTCTTCTGATAGTTTTCCTTCTTTTCTGTAGTAGTCAGCTATTGCTGATTTTATTGCTTCCTCTGCTAAAACAGAACAATGCAATTTTACTGGTGGCAATCCGCCTAATTCGTTTACTACTTCTTTATTTGTTAATTTTAATGCATCTTCTACAGTTTTTCCTTTTATCAATTCTGTAGATACACTGCTTGTAGCTATTGCTGCACCGCAGCCAAATGTTTTAAATTTAACATCTGTTATTATTCCATTTTCTATTTTAAGATACATTTTCATTATATCCCCACATACTGGGTTACCTACTTCTCCAACTCCACTTGCATCAGGTATTTCTCCTACATTTCTTGGATTTGAATAGTGTTCTATTACTTTTTCATTGTATGGTTCCATACATTCCTCCTTATTTATTACTTTTCAAAAAATCTTCATATAATGGTGACATATTTCTAAGTCTTGCTACTATTTCTTCTAGATTATCTAATAAATAATCTACTTCTTCCTTTGTATTATATTTTCCTATTGTTATTCTTAATGAACCATGAGCTATTTCATGTGGCAATCCTATTGCCAATAGTACATGTGATGGATCTAATGAGCCAGAAGTACATGCACTACCGCTTGAAGCAGATATTCCTTTTAAATCTAAGTTCAAAAGCATTCCTTCTCCTTCAATATATCTGAATGATATATTGCTATTTCCTGGAAGTCTTTTTTTCATGCTACCATTTATTTTTATATATGGTATTCTTCTTTCTACTTCCTTTACATAATAGTCTCTTAATTCTTTTATTTTGCTTGTGTGTTCATCTAATTCATTATATGCTTTTTCAATAGCCTCTCCTAATCCAACTATTGCTGGTACATTTTCTGTTCCTGCTCTTTTATTTCTTTCTTGATGTCCACCATTCATAAATTTTTGGAATTTTATGCCTTGTTTTACATATAAAGCTCCTATTCCTTTAGGTCCGTAAAATTTGTGTGCTGATAGTGATAACATGTCTATATTAATAGCTTGTACATCTATTCTTACACTTCCTACTGCTTGTACAGCATCTGTGTGGAATAATATTCCATTTTCCTTTGCTATTTTTCCTACTTCTTCAACTGGCTCTATGGTTCCTATCTCGTTGTTTGCAAACATTATTGATATTAAAATAGTTTCTTTCTTTATTGCTTTTTTTAATTCATCTAATTTAACAAATCCTTCTGAATCAACATCTAGATATGTTACTTCAAATCCTTCTTTTTCTAGTTGTTTGCATGTTTCTGATACTGCAGGATGCTCTATTTTTGAAGTAATTATGTGATTTCCTTTATTTTTATATGCATATGCAATTCCTCTTATTGCAGTGTTATCGCTTTCACTTCCTCCTGAAGTAAAATATATCTCATTAGGCTTGCAATTAAGTATCCTTGCAACTTTCTCTCTTGCATCTTCTACTGCTTTTCTGCTCTCTCTTCCTATTTTATATATACTAGATGCATTCCCATATTCGGTGCAAAAATATGGCATCATTTTCTTAAATACATCTTCATCTAATTTTGTTGTTGCACTATTATCAAAATAAATATTTTCCATATACTTTTATGATTTTAAAATCATATCTCCTTTCTTTTTTTCATACTTCTATGGTAGGAATTATACGACTATATTCCTACTTTGTCAATAGGAATTAATAAAAAATATATAGAAGGCTATTTATACGCCTCCTATTTTAATAAATCTGCTAATGTTTTGCTATCAACATAGTCTTCTATCGCTTCATCAAGACCTTTCCAAAACGAGAATGTTTTGCATTTTTCTTTCCTATCGCATCCCTGTTCTATACAGTCAATCGGTTTTAAACTTCCCTCAGCAGCTCTTAATATATCGCCAACTGTATATTTCTCTGGTTTCTTAGTTAATTTATAGCCTCCTGAATTTCCTCTACTGCTATTTACATAGCCAGCTTTATTTAGCAATGAAACTATTTTTTCTAAATATTTCATTGAAATTTGCTGCCTTTCAGAAATATCTTTTAACGATATATATTTTTCCGATTCATTTTGTGCTAAGTCTATCATTACTCTTAAAGCATATCTTCCTCTTGTTGATATTTTCATATTCTTTCCTTCTCTCAAAATCTATATTACTCTAGCTAAATGTACTCCAGAACAAGATGCCATCATTAACCCTCTTGTTAATCCGCCGCCATCTCCTATTGAGTACAACCCTTTTACACTAGTTTCAAAATTTTCATCTATATTTACTTGGTTACTATAAAATTTTATTTCTGGAGCATAAAGTAAATTATCTGGGTTTGCAAAACCTTCTACAACTTTATCCATTCTTCTTATGAATTCTAGTATATCAGTCATAGTTCTGTATCCTATAGCAAAAGTTATGTCCCCTGCTATTGCTGACTTTAATGTTCCTTTAACACTATTATTTTTTAGTTCTTCTTCCCAAGTTCTTTTTCCTCTGCATATATCTCCCAACCTTTGAACAAGTACATTTCCATTGCCTAGTTCGTTCAAATTTTTAGCCACATTTCTTCCGTACTCTATTGGTTTATCGAATGGATAATTAAAATGATGCGATACTAATATCGCTAAGTTTGTATTTGTGCTCTTCTTCTCTTTATATGAGTGACCATTTACTAGATTCAAATCATTATCATATACTTCTGAAGATACAAATCCGCTTGGATTTTGGCAAAATGTTCTTACTTTATCTCCGAAGGGTCCTGGTCTGCCTACGAATTTCCCTTCATACATGTATTTATTTATATCTTTCATTATTTCATCTGGCAATTCGTATCTAACACCTATATCAACTACTCCTGATTCTGTTTTAATATCATGCTTAGCACACATATCTACCAACCAGTTAGCACCTTTTCTTCCAACAGCAATAACAACTTTATCTGCATATATTTCTTGTTTTTGCTTATCTTTTAATCTGTGAATTTTAACTCCTTTTGCTTCATTATCTTTTATGATTATGTCTGTTACTTCTGTTTCAAACATCAGCTCTACATTATTTTTCTCTAAATAATATTCTAGCTTTTTATAAAGTTCATGAGCCTTTTCTGTTCCTAAATGTCTAATTGGAATACTTATTAAATCTAATCCTTCTTTTTTTGCTTTAGCTTTTATTTTTCCAACTTCTGTTTTATAATCTACACCTTCTAATTTTTTATCCGAACCAAATTCAAGATATATTTGATCTGTGTAATCTATTAATTTTTTAGTTTCTTCCACTCCCAAATATTCTTGTATATTGCCTCCTACATGGATTTCATTATCTTCTGGATCATATAAAGACAATTTTCCATCAGAAAACGCTCCCGCACCAGAAAATCCACTGGTTATATTGCAAAAAGGTTTGCATTTTATGCATTTTTCTATTTCTTCAAGCGGACAATTTCTATTTTCTACTCTTTTGCCCTGTTCTATTAATAAAACTTTTTTATATTTTTTTAGCTTAATTAACTCATATGCTAAAAAAATCGAACTTGGTCCCATTCCAATAACTATTACATCATATTTGTTATAATCCATAGGAACTCTCCTTACTTTCAACTCATATACAGATTATCAAATTAGCAAGTAAAAAACAAGTATTTTTTCAAAAAAAATAACGAAATTTTGTTTCTTTTATATTGTTTTATTTTCAAATATGTGTTATATTAATTAGCGTAGGAAGTGATAATAAGCAGATGTGGTTTTGCCACCAAACTTTACGAATCTTCGTAGGAGAGGTGGTGATGTTTATGGTTAAAGTGGTACTATTTTTTATAATATCATTTATGTTATCTTTAACATTAAACGTTGCCTTAACAGCAGTTCTGTATAAGAACTGGGTTGATAAGCAACTACATAAATAAAAAAGCTCACATCTGTAACTTTGCAAGGTAGATGTGAGTTTTCTCAATATATCTGGCAAAACCACGTTTGTGGATTGTCATTTCCTATATTTATTATACACAGATAATATAAAAAAGTCAAACATCTTTTTCAATTTTTTTAATTTATCTTGATTCATATCAAACAAAATAAGCATAGCTTCTGCTATGCTTCTTCTGGTGGGCAGGGATGGATTCGAACCATCGTACTCAAATGAGAACAGATTTACAGTCTGCCGCCTTTAGCCACTCGGCCACCTACCCATGTAACCATTATATTATAAAAATGGTGCTCCCTCAAGGATTCGAACCTTGGACCCACCGGTTATGAGCCGGTTGCTCTGACCAACTGAGCTAAGGGCGCATTTCTTAATGCATTTATGAGTATATATTATTTTTCATCATATGTCAATACTTATCTTTAATTTTTTCAAAAATTTGCTAAATTTTATTATAAATATTCTAA